>JACMMD010000247.1 GCA_014379235.1 Anaerolineae bacterium | reverse complement strand
GAAGGTGATGTTCTGATCTTTATCAGCAGCAAGGACACCGTCTGCGATGCTGCTAAGGATGACGCGAAGTTGTTCGCGCTGCGATTGTGTTTCTCGAAAGAGCCGCGCATTATCAATTGCCATTGCTGCGCGGCGGGCAAGTTCTCGCACGAGAATGAGATCTCTTTGACCGAAGCGGCGACCAGAGTCGCCTGTTACCAACGTGATCGCGCCGAGAATTTGGCCACGCGCTTCAAGCCGCGTGACGATCTCGGAGCGAAATCCAAGTTCGCGCAGCAGGAGATAATGGTCATTATCCCGCGCTTCTGCTTTCAGTCGTGTATCTGGAAACTCGGACACCATGTGGATTTGGCCAGACTGCATTACGTTGAGCAGCGTGTGATGGTCGGTGGGTCTTATCACTGGATAGCGCGTTTGCAATTGGATAGCGAGCGACTGTTTCTCCGGGTTGCGATGCACGATTGCAAGACGGCGCAGCTCACCATTAAGTTCGATCACGTCGAGTACGCACCAATCGGCAATCGTCGGAACCGCTAATCGTGCAACTTCGGTGAGGGTCGTCTGGTAATCAAGCGATGAGTTCAGCAGTTCGCCGGCCTGTGCTAGGAAACGCTGCTTTTCTTCAGAACGTTTGACGGCTGCGAGGAGTCCGTTGATCGCCAGCGCTAAACCCGCAAACAGAGCAAGTCGGACGCCGTCGATCAGGCGAATTTGAAACGCATAATCCGGCGGCACAAGAAAATAGTCTACCAGCAGGATAGCCGCAAATATGCTAACCAGCCCGGCCCTCAGCCCACCATATAATGTGCTGAGGATGCCCGCTACCCAAAACAGCAGAAATGGGTCTTCCGCAAAAAACTCACGAAAATACAGCGTTAATCCGAGGGCGATGCCCACCGAAGCTAGAGAAAACGCATATTGGCGGACAGCAAGTCGCGTTTCTATCATATAAAAGACAGCGCTTTAGAATATATTTCTACATATTATACTGAACTTCGGAGGATCGCTTTTGTTCACTTGCACCTTACTGCTTGCCATTTTACCGTTTGTTACTGAATCCCTACCTTATGTTTATGAGAAAATGACCATTTTCAAACCATTTGATTTTCGAGCAATTTATCTTATGGGTATAATAGCTATTCAGATTTCGCTCATCAACGTATGATATGGTCGGCGGGGGTGGTTTCATGGTTGCGCTTTCTGCAAATCATGTGCAAATACCTCGTATCTCTGGCACGATTGATCGTCCTCGATTAATCAATAAACTTCGCACCGCAGCCGATCATCGTCTGACGATTGTAAGTGCGCCTCCCGGCTTCGGCAAAACGACGCTAGTGGCGCAGTTTGCGCGTGAACTCCCGTATCCTATTGTCTGGCATACCATCGAAGAGCGCGAACGCGACGTTCCGAGCTTGTTCGCGCAGTGTGTCCGTGCTTTTAGCCACGTTGTCCCCAGCATACTGGGCCTCAATCCAGCGCCGGGAACGCCCCCTAACGAATTAGCCACGCTGGTGACCAACCACCTGCGTAAGTACATGCTGACCGATACGCTGTATATCCTTGACGATGTACACAATCTCGCTGGCTCATTGGGCGCGGAAGCGTGGCTGCGGGCATTGATCGCCATGCTGCCGAGCAAATGCCATCTGATCGTTGTCAGCCGAATTCTGCCTGACCTACCCCTCACGGAAATGATCGCACGCGGTGACGTACTGGCGATTGGTCAGCGCGAACTGCAATTTACGCCGCAAGAGGCTAAAGAACTCGCATCCCAGATCAGCCCAAACGTGACATCAGCAGCGGAAATTGATGACATCACGGCGCGTTTGGAAGGCTGGCCAGCAGGCATCGTACTGGCGCTGCATCCGCTCCCATCCGATCTCGAACAAGTTATGTTGAGCGGTGGCACAGGCCCCGAAGCGCTGTTCGATGCGCTGGCCAACTTGATGCTCAATGCTCAAACTGCGAAATTACGATCATTTCTACTGTCTTCCTCGACTTTGAAGCGCTTGACGCCTGAACTCTGTGCGGAGGTGCTGCAATGGACAGACGGTTTGTACTGGATGGAATCGGTTCAGAGCCGCAACTTGTTCGCGTCGAAAACTCCCGGCGGCTTGATGTATCACGGGCTGTTTCGAGACTTTCTGCAACGCCAATTGAAAGAGTCCGACGCGGGGTTATTCACGCGGCTTCATGCGAAGGCCGGCGATTGGTTCGAGCGCAGTAATCAACCGGATGAAGCGTTTGAACACTATTTGAGCGCCGACGAACGTGTGCGCGCCGCTGCGCTTTCGGAAACGTTGGCGCAGTCGTACTTCACACAAGGACGAACGGAAACGTTGCTGCGCTGGGCTTCTCAGTTGGATGAGGTCGAGCTGCATCCGCCAAAGCTGCTGTATACCTGCGCGATGATCGAGACTGACCGTTATGAGTACGAGAGCGCTGAAGAAAAGCTGAACTACGCTGAAAACGAATTTACTGCGCGGCATAACGTCGAAGGCGTTCGCAGTGTTCAGCTTCAACAGGCGACCATCAGCCTGCAAAAGGGCGATTACACTGCGGCGATAGGGCAGGCGCAATACTTACTCGAAGACAAATCGCTGGTGTTGAACCTGCGGGCACGCAGTTGGAACTTGATCGGAATCGGTCAGTTACGGCTCGGTAAACCAGAAGCCGCAATTCGCTCACTCGAAACCGCGATCCCGCTCTATAGACAGGATGGGGATGATTATGCGCTATCCCATTCGCTGCAAAACCTCGAACTTGCGTACACCCGTTTGGGGCGCTTGGATGACGCTGGCGCTTGCTTGCAAGAAGTGGTCGCTATCCGGCGATCTTTGCAAAGCTCCGGCGCGTTAGCGTTGGCGCTGAATAACCTCGGCTATCACTACCATCTGCGCAGTGATTACGAACAGGCTTTAGCAACGTTTGAAGAAGGCGTGAGCATCGGCGCGCAAGTGCCGGACAAACGCGCAGAGGGTTATCTACTGTGGAGTCTAGGCGATCTCCAACGAGACTTGGGGAATTTTGACGACGCACTGCGACTGTACGCAAAAGGAATTGAGTTAATCGGCGCGGGCGAACCATCGCTTCGCAGTTCGATTCTCATCAGCGCGTCGATTTTGCGGCGCTGGCAGCGACAGTACGACGAAGCGATTGCTCATGCCGAAGAAGCGGTTTCCTTGGCGACCATCCATAACTTAGGACTCGAATTTGCTTTCGCGCAGGCGATGATGCAGGCGGCATATGGTATGGCCGCTCCGTCTGAAATCGTGCTGCAACAACTCGATGCGGTTTGTGATGATCTGCGGCAGCAGGGCGCACAGTTGGAGTTGATGCGTGTGATCGCCGTGCAGACCAACATCAGCCTGTTGATGGGCGATAATGCGGCGGCGCATCGTTACTTGCAAATCGCGCAGGAAACGGCTGAGACGGCCAGCGTTCAACAGCCGTTTGCCGCTGAAGTTATTCAAGCGCCATTGTTGAAAGCGTTTGTAAGCAGCGCTGGCAAACGTGGATTCGCTCAACGTGAATTGAAAAGTCTGCAAGAAGCCCAGTCGAAATTATGCCACCAACGGCCAG
>JACMMD010000246.1 GCA_014379235.1 Anaerolineae bacterium | reverse complement strand
GGCTCGTTTGGCGATCCCATGCAAGCGGTGTATAGCTTGCCGGGCATTATTCAAACTCAAGAAATCGGCGGCGCACCAGCAGTGCGGGGTTCCGGCCCAGACGACAACGCGTTTTTGATCGACTTTCTGCCGGCAGGCTATGTCTTCCATGACTTCGGCTTCAGTATCTTCAACGAGAACTTGCTGCGCGATTTTGGCGTCAAGTCCGCGGGCTTTGGTTCGCGCTACGGCAAAGCCACCGGCGCAATCTTTGACGTCACACTGCGCGAGCCGCGCCAGCAACCATGGAGCTATACGGTGGATGCCAGTTTCTTGCGCGTTGGCGCATCGGCGGAAGGTCAAATTACCGATTCGCAAGCCATGTACGTGTCCGTACGTGAGAGCCTTATCCATCTGCTACTCAAGCTACGTGCCGAGACCATCGAAGAGGAAGAAGATATTTCGTTTCGAAATTATCCGCGCGCCCGCGACTTTCAATTGAAATACTCGTGGCTGGTCGATGAACACAACCGTATTTCGTTTTTAGGAATCGGTGCACAGGACGAGACCGCGGTGTCGCTAGGCAACGAGTCCGACATTGCATTAATCGACCCCGGCGTCGCTGGCGAGGCGCGTCTAAAAACACGCTTTGTCAGTGAGGGCGTGAACTGGCTGTACACCGATGACGTTAATCGCTTACAGACTGCTGTGGGCCACCTGGACGAAGCACGTCACTTAAGTAGCGGGAATGGCGCCGAGTTCAGTAATACGGACTCCAATCTGTTGACCATCAAAAGCCACTACACGCGACAGGCTGGTAAACATCATGCGCTTGGCCTGGGCGGCGAATATCAGCGCGCTAGATACGATTACGATCTACGCTTTCGCTTTCGCAGCTGCACTAACTTCACGCCGGATTGCCGCGTGAATCGCGGGCCGCTCATTTCTGCAAGAGATTCGATCACCGTGAATACCACCGAAGCCTTTGTGGAAGATCGCTGGCAGCTTATCGATCCCGTTGCAGTGACGTTTGGCGCGCATGCCACTCACAACGATTATCTTGACGAAACCTACGTCGAGCCCCGCGTCGCTGCAGAGTGGCAATTGAATGCACAGTGGAGCACGCATGCATCGTGGGGCAAGTATCACCAACTTCCGCGCGTTGGCCAAATGGTTCCCACACTGGGCAACCCAACTCTGGTCTCTCCCTCCGCGACTCACTATGTAGTAGGAGTTACGCAGAAACTGGATCACGGTTGGTCGTGGAACACCGATGTGTACTACAAAGAACTGGACAATTTAATTGTCGACGTCGCCAGCGGCGAGCAGTATGTGAATCGCGCTACCGGCACGGCGTATGGCGCAGAGCTCATGATCAATAAGAATCGCGACGAGCGGGCCGCCATCCGCGGTGCAAATCGTTGGTATGGGTGGCTTGCACTGAGTTTGGCGAAAGCCAAGCGACACAACGAACTGAACAACAACACCTCGCGCTTCGAGTACGACACGCCGGTGGTCGCCAATCTCGTTGCCAGCTACCGAATCAACAAAGCGCTGGATGCGGGTTTGCGATGGCAGTTCCGGAGCGGCCTGCCCTACACACCGATCGTCGGCAACACGCCCAACCCTAGCTTTCCCGGCTTTTTTCTTCCGCTCTATGGTGATTTAAATAGTTCGCGCGCATCGCCATATCATCGTTTAGATGTTCGTGTCGAATATCAATTAAATTTGCGCAAGCTACAAGGCAGCGTTTACGCCGACATCATCAATATATATGCACGCCGTAACGGCGGCGCCGCACAGTACAAGCCAGTGCCGGGATCTTCGGACTACACGTTAGAGGAAGAAGAAAGTCTGCCGTTTCTTCCCTCGGTCGGGATCAAGCTCACTTTCTAACAGTCTAACGATGACCAGTCGAAAAACATTCGTTACTTAGCTCCCATTTTGTTATCGGACGACTTTTTTACGGGCGGAGCGGTCATTCAGCTGGGTCGGAGGGCTCCGTACCACTTTGTCCGTCCTCATGCTGCTCCACATCTTCCTCGGGCGCGCTGGCATCGTTGTTTTCATCGACGAGTCCCAGCACTCGATCTTTGTTCACCACCTTTTCGGCGCGGCGTTTGCGCTTGCTGGTTTTACCGCTGTCGCCTGTGTTTTGCCCTTCCAACAGATTCACCGTTTGATTCGGACGAATAGTTCTCGCTGTGTCTGTTGATTGCTGTGGCGTGACACTATTGGGCGCATTGATAATCACCGGGTCGGTGGCTGGCTTAGGAATTTTCGCGGGCACGACCGTGCGTACGGGTGGCTTAACACGAACAATGCGCGGTGACACCTTTGTCGTGCGAGGTTGGAGCGGGGCTTTTTCTGCATACGCTCGGCTGGTGATAAGAGCAAACGCAGTGAAGATCAGCACCAGGGCTTTCATGTTCAATCTCCCGTAAGAAAATCAACCATAACCAGAGAAACGATGACGACAATACGAGCGATGGATTAGCGGCGTATCCTAACTTCGGAAAATGCATATTGGCTACGTAGCCCTAGCTGCACAGTAGCTCATCACTATCTCGTAGCATCTTACCTCCTAACGCGATTCGGCTCTCGACGTTGACCCGCTCTCCACTTTGTTGATGTTTTATTTCTTTGACGGGTTCCAGCTTCGTGCCCTCATGAGGGCACGACAGTCACTGGACACGCGATCCACGTAGATGCGATGCTTTCAATTGCATTGGCACTGCATCCAGACTAGTTCGATACTGGATCGGGTGGGTTTTGGGGGGGTGCCTTAACAGCGTAGGTTTCCGGACCGACCACGCCGTCGACACCACTAAGACTCAAGTTCGTGGAGTTCGGCTCGGAAATGAATGAGCCCCCGCAAAGCGGCGACATGCAGCGGCGGCTGTCCACACTGGAGATGCTGATTTCCTCATCTGGGCTACGGCTAGTGAGGCCCTTCGGGATGTTGGCTTTTAAGGTACCTACCGTATTCGTGTCAGCTTCCGTGATGCGGGAGTTCGGAAACGTCGCCCAGCCAGTTGGATTCTGGTTCGGATTGACAACCCTTGCTGTATCGGTGGATTGCAGTTGCGTACCATTATTTAGCGCCTTAATAATTTCCGCGTCGGTCGCTGACTTGGGAACTAGCGTCGGTGCGACCGGGCGTACGGGTGGCCTAACGCGAACAATGCGGGGTGACACCTTTGTCACGCGGGGCTGTATTGGGGCTTTTTCTGCATACGCAGGGCCACTAATAAGAATAAGCGAAGCGAAAATCAGGCTCAGTGCTTTCATGATTCAATCTCCTAGCGTTTAATTTACCGTAACCGCATGAAGCGATCCCGATGACTATTCGTACGAGCAAATGCGAAAACGATGCTTCCTATCCATGGAAAACACATTTTCTCACTACACTCTTGTTACACAGCGTTCTTAACGCGACTCGGTGATCGACGTTGACCAGCGCGCTGCTTTTTTTGATGTTTATTTTTTTGACTGGTATTAGCTACAAGCCGAAGAACCAGAGGAACGGGCGTCAATTCGATGCATCCCGCTGGACAAATACTTCGGGATGTCCTCGCCGTAACACTTTTCGTTCTACTCAACGCGAGGCAGGGACGTGTTTTGACTCTTCCCGCGTGCACGCGATACGCTACTATCTTGCGTCTTTTTTGCACCATAGAACAAATTGGAGAAAATAATGCCAGCTGCGAGACGTCTTCCTGTTGGCATTTTGGTTGGAACAATGGTGATGCTCGGTTGCAATGAGGCGAAAGCGGGCGATGACAACCCGAACGTGAGCGCCGAGACATCCAAGTGGTCGTGGAGCGGCGGTGGTCAGTACGACAGCCAACATAGCTTTGGGCTCGATACCAGCTTGAGTTTCTCACCAACAACAATGACCAACCTGTTTGTCGCTGTTAGCGGCAGTAGTTCTACCGACAATGACGCCGACCTTAGCAGCAACGCCGCTACCGTCGGCTTCTCGCGTAATGGCGATACGTTTGGCTTTTCTATTGGCGGTCATTGGTTCGACAATGTCGATGTCGTTCAGGGCAAAGAAGCTACATTGAGTCTGATGCTGCGTTCCGGTGGCTGGCATGTGGAAGCGAAAGGCGAATATCGCAAAAGCGAATTCGATTCGTTCAGAGCAAACACGGTGGTGCGGCGTCGCGATGGAACTTTCGTTCCTATATTTTCCACGGCCACCTGCAGCTTGACCAACAGCGGCTATGGTGCGGTGGCGGGTGTAGACGGCGAATCATGGGGTGCTTATGTCAGCGGCATGCAGTATCGATATGGTTCACACGAATGCGCGTTTGACAGCCCAGGATTGAATGCACTAGCCAGTACAAATCGTCTGGAATTTGTGCAGCTGGCAAGTACACTGACTCAGCGCCTGTCGCGAATGGCGGCGAGATATCTGTCGAAGTACAGCGAGAATAGTCTTTTGGCGGCGGAGCTTGGCGCTGGCGTGAGTTATCTCAGCGACACCGCCCGTTGGCGTTTGGCCTATCAACATGGCCGCGACGAGTTTCAGGGGTTAACGACTGAGACGTACACGGTCGGAGTGACCCGCAGCGTGCTTAAAGACTCGAACATCGATCTGCAACTTGGCGCTAGCAAGAGCGAATCGATTGATACAGTGGCATTTGCGGGCATCGCGTTCACGACCTACTTTTAAAGATTGCGGAAGCGGTCTGTGGTATCTCGAGAGTCTGCGATGACGGGTCGGTGATCGCCTCGGTGTGCGGTGCCGATGGATGCAGGGAGATTTATTTTTCGTCGAAAACAAGCCGCGTGACAGTCACCATGCTTTCGAGGGATGCATCGTTGAACGACGCTCGAAGCCGGCCCTCCTTGTCTAATAGGAAAACCTGGCTGGAGTGGAAGTACCCGTAGTTACCTTTCTGATCCGATTGTTCTTTAAACGCCACTGCGGAGAAACGCGCCGCGATGTTGGCGACGGCGCGAGAATTTCCGGTGAGGCCGATGAAGTTCGAGGGAAACGCCGCGAGGTACTTCTTCATCACAGCGGGAGTATCACGCTCGCCGTCCACGCTGATCAACACCACCCGCGCGCTCTTCAATGTGCCGCCGCTTGACTCATGTAGGAGCTTCAGTTTCGTCAAAGCGGCTGGACAAATGTCAGGGCAGCGAGTGAATCCAAAAAAAACAAGTGTCGGCACGCCGCGCAGGCTCGCGAG
>JACMMD010000245.1 GCA_014379235.1 Anaerolineae bacterium | reverse complement strand
TTCCACAAAAGAAAATTCGGGGATGAGTGACGTTCTATCGTCAATATCACGCAGCAGACCGGGAACATTGCTGAGGATAACCAGCGTTTCCGCTTTAAGCTCACGGGCGATTTCTGCGGCCACAAGATCGCCATCGACATTAAGGCGCTCAAATTCTTCGCCCATCGCCAGCGGCGCAACGACAGGCGTAATACCAGCATCGAGTAACTGCCGTAGTAACCGCACGTTGATGCCAGTAATCGTGCCGGAAAAGTCATCGCGTATCACGATAGGCCGCCCATTCTGCACGGCCCGAATAGCGCTTTTGCGCCTTGCATGGATGACCGTCGGGCCGGATAGCCCAACCGCATTGATGCCGAAGCCGGCCAACTGCGCGGAAAGCCGCTGATTCACCAGCCCTGCTGCCGCGCTAAAAATCTCAATCGTCCGAGCATCAGTGTAACGGCTCGTATGACCATTAGCTGTGACCAGAGTTCGCGTCGGATAACCGACCTGTTCGGACAGCGTGTTGGCCGCGTCACTTGCGCCATGCACCAGCACCCATTTTTCGCCTGCCTGAATACGCTCCGCCAGATTACGCAGCACCGCAGTGTGTTCTACACCAGCGCCGCCGCCAAGTTTCAATACACGGATCATGGATAAACTCCTCCAAAAGTGAGCGCGCTTATTTCTTCAAAACCCAACATCAAATTCATGCACTGCACAGCAGAACCCGCCGCACCTTTGCCGAGGTTATCAATGGCGGCAAGCAGCACCGTTCGCCCTGTGTCCGCGTCATACTCCCAGCCGACATCGGCATAGTTCGTGCCAGCGAGTAAACGTGGTTCAGGATGACGGTGAATGCCTGTTTTCTCGTGGACAATGCGAACAAATGACTCTTCGCCCCATGTACTGCGATACGCGCCCCAGAAGTCACGTTCTGCCAAGCCCGTTGGCAGCGAAAGATGTATTGCCGCCGACACACCGCGCACCAGTTCAACGCTGGTGACAGCCATGCGTACATCGAAATTGCCGCAGGGTCTAAGTGACTGCCGAACCTCTGCTTCGTGGCGATGGCCGGTCAACTGGAACGGGCGCACAACGCCCGAACGTGCTGGATGATGGCTGCTTTCCGTCGGAGTGCTGCCCGCTTCGCTGCTGCCCACTTTGACATCGACAAACATCGGCTGATCGTCTTGTACTAGACCCGCCCGCACCAACGCCCAGAGTGCCAACGTAGTGGCCGTCGCGTTGCAACCAACACCGCTGGCATATTGCGCGCTTCGAAGTTCATCTCTGTGAAGTTCCGGGAGTCCGTACACAAATCGCGTCAACCACTCCGGCGCGGCATGTTCATGCCCGTAAGTTGTGACATAAGCAGACGCATCACGCAGGCGAAAATCCGCGCTCAGGTCGATGATCCGTCCGGCTAATGCGGCGTAGCGTTCGATATTTTTCTGTGCCTCGCCGTGCGGCAGCGCGAGAAAGAGTACGTCGCAAGTTTGCAAAGCATCTCTTCCGATAAAGCGCAGCGTCGTGTTGATGAGCCGTCCACGCAGATGCGGATGAACCTGATACACGAATTTGCCAATATGATGCTCGGAAGTCGCCTGCACAACTTCAACCTGCGGATGGCCAAGCAGCAGTCGCAGCAGTTCGCCACCCGTGTAACCGGATGCGCCGACAATGCCAACGGTGATACGAACGCCCGCATCCATTATGCTGTCACCTGTGCGGCTTCGAGCGCGTACAGCGCAATGCGCTCAGGGATATTCACGCCCGTCGGCGCGATACTATTGCGAAACTCCATCGTGTGGTTGACTTCGCAAACCACTAACCCACGCTCCGGTGCTTCTAGCAGATCAATCGCCAGTATGCCACCTGCCCCGTTGGTGACGGACAGCGCTGCACGGCGGCAGATGTCCGCGATTTCGTCCGTCACCGGGCAGTTTGATGCTTGCCCGCCCCGCGCAGTGTTGGTGATCCAGTGCGGCGAATGGCGGTAAATGGCACAAATCGTCTCCGTGCCGACCACAAACGCACGGATGTCACGGCCCGGTTTGTCGATATATTCTTGAATGTAGTACACGTGGTGATTAACACCGCCAAGCACTTCTTTATGCTCAATGATCGCTTCAGCAGCATAGCGATCAGTCACCCGTGCCAGCAAGCGCCCCCATGAGCCAACTGGTGGTTTCAGCACAGCAGGATAGCCGATGCGCTCGATAGCTGCTAATGCCGCCTCTTCACTCAGCGCGATCTCCGTTTCCGGTTGCGGCACACCTGCAATCGACAGAGCCAACGTCGTGCGAATTTTGTCGGCGCACACGCTTGATGTCGCGTAGTCGTTAATCGTGTGAACGCCTGCTGCTTCGAACAATTGCAGCGCGACTAGTCCAGCGCTGGTACTGACGCTGCGTTCGAGCAGTACATCCACTTCCGGCGTATAAGCGCCGATCCGCGCCGCGATTTCGCGCTCGTCAAAGCGCGTTACAGGAACGCCGAGCGCTTCAAAGCTCTCGAACAACAGTTTCTCTTCGACGCGCACACGGCTGCACAGAATACCTACTCTACTCACCCCAGTCCTCCATTTCGCGCGGCGCTAAATCCACCGTGAGCGGACTTAAGCTAACAACTTCAAGTTCTGTACCGCAGTCTCCGCATACAACGATCTCACCCTGCATCACGTCTGTTGCCAGATCAACTGTTGCATCGCACTCCACACACCGTACTGCTGACATCTTGCTCTCTCCTAATTTGAACCCGTTGATTAAAACAAATCGCCCCGACTGGTGATTGACCAGTCGGGGCGCGCTATGCAACTTCAAGAAGCGCTGCCGGTTCAATCACCGCCTAAGCTGGTTATGCTTCTTGCTCTTCTTGAGGCTGTTTGCAAACATGTTTGATCGTTTCCCGTACCAGAACTAAAAAGGCCACTCGCTTGGAGTGGCCCGTGTTATCTCGTTCTATCGCTGATTAATCAGCGTGCAGCGCGAAAGAAACCACTCTGTTAGAGGGTGTTCTGCTTCTTCGCCTTTTTGCACACGCTGACGTTGATAAACATTATTTCGCTCAGATTGTGAATGATTTCGCTCAACAGGGGAAATCATATCGTCAATTTTGAATATGTCAAGAAATTGGTCGCGCCAATTTTATAGCGGCGCACTCTGTGGCAGCGTCTCGAGGATGCCCGTAATCACCTTCTCAACTTCTTCGATGTTGGTTTCACTTGGCCGAACATCGCAGACTTTCTTGCCGCGCCGCAAAATCACCATGCGATCAACCACTTGGAACACATGATAGATATTGTGCGCGATGAAAATGCACGAGGCCCCTTTGTCGCGAGCATTTTTCACGAAGCGCAGAACACCCTGTGTTTCCTCGACACCGAGATTGTTCGTTGGCTCGTCCAAAATGATGAGATCAGACTCGAAGAACATGGCGCGGGCAATGGCAATTGCTTGACGTTCGCCGCCGGACAGCGATGTGATCGGCGTGTTCGGGTCGATATTCTTGCTGATCCCGACTTCCTTGAGCAGCTTACGCGCTTCGTCTTCCATGCGGCGTTTATCAAGCCGATTGGGAAGCAGTGAGTTTTTACTGACAGGCTCTCGCCCTAGAAACAGGTTGCGTGTAATGGATAGCTGCGGCACAAGCGCCGAGTCCTGATAGATAGTTTCAATGCCGAGATCAATCGCGTCCCATGTGTTCTGAATGCGCGCAGGCTGACCCTTGAAATAAATTTGTCCACTGGTCGCGGTAAGCGCGCCCGATAGGATTTTGATGAGCGTGGATTTGCCCGCACCGTTATCGCCCAACAGCCCGACAATTTCGTTCTCGTTGACCGTGAGCGTAACGTTTTGCACCGCTTGAACTTTGCCAAACGACTTGCTGATATTCTCCATGCGTACCAATTCGGTCATGGCAGCATCAACTCCCTGAGCGCGTTCGGCGCTCGACAATCGAGTGAATGGACATCATGCCCAGAATGATCGCCCCGATGAAAATATTGTATGCAAGGCCGGGTACACCCACGAGAACGATACCGTTACGCATCAAGCGCAGGATCAGCACACCTAAAACCGTGCCGATAATCGTGCCGCGACCACCGTTGAGCGCTGTACCGCCGATCACCACCATCGCAATCACTTCCAGTTCGTAACCCGTGCCGCTGTTTGGGTTCGCCGCCGAGACGCGAATGGAACTCGTTACCCCTGCGTATGCCGCGATGATCGACATCAAAATGAACAGTGCGATTTTGGTGCGATCTACCCGCACACCACGCGCTCGAGCAGAAACCGGGCTTCCGCCTGCTGCTTGAATCCAGTTGCCAACTTTGGTCTGTGTAAGCACATAACCGAGAATAAGCGCAAACAGGATGAACCATAGCAGTGACGCGAAAACACGAAATTCGCCCACATAAAAATCACCGACGATGACTTCCATGAGTGGTGATTGTGCATTCCACGTTCCTTGTGGGAAGCCATCGGTAATGTATAACGCGATACCGCGTATTAAAAGCTGCATACCAAGCGTGACCAAAAACGAGGGAATTTTGAGCCGCGTGACGAACAAGCCATTGGCGAGACCAATGACTACTGAGATTGCCATCGCCAGTACAAAGCCAACCTCTAACGAGGCAAAGCCCGTGTTGTAAATCGTCCACATCATAATGGGTGCAAAACCAAACACCGCACCGACTGAAAGATCAAATTCTCCTGATGTCATGAGCATGGTCATGCCGAGCGCAATCATGCCCAATTCCGGTATGAAAGCCAGCGAATTGCTGATGTTGCCTGCCGAGGCAAATGCAGGTGACATGATCGTAAAAACGACGATTTCACCAAAAAGTAGGATAAAGGGGCCGAACTCAGGTTTGGAGACAAGCCTTTGCAGTAGTGCCATTGAATGTCTTTATCTTCTATCAAAGAGGTTGATTGTTTGGAATGAGGCTGGCATTGCGCCAGCCTCATCGTGTGAAACTATATCGCACTCACCTAGTAACTACTGATGAGTGTTTAAACTTGAGGGGATTAGTCCCCGCCTTCCATGATATTGAGATAGTTCTCAGCCGCATCCGCTTCGTACAGCGTACCAACGATGATGTCGAAGCCCGGAGGAACGCCACCAGCGGCCATCGCTGCCAAAGACAGAGACATGTAGCTGGTCGCCTGCGGGTCTTGCCACATGGCTGCGTTGACGTAGCCTTCCATCACTTCACGGGCGGTATCTGGCGAATTGCCCCAACCCACAACTGGGATGTCGCCGGGGGCGATGCCAACTTGATCGAACACGCGCTTGATGCTGCCCGTCACGAGGTCGCCCAAGCCGATGATCGCGTCGATGTCTTCGCGGTTGGCGGTCAGGTAATCCGACATACGGGTGATGATCTCGGCCTGATCGAGCGTCGCTTCGGTGATTTCGTAGGTGATACCTAGCGGGTCAAATACGCTGGAGATACCTTCGGTCTCAAGTACCTGATAGGTTGCGCCGGGTACTTCTACGGGCATCCAAACAAAGTCACCTTCGGAAACGAAGCCATTGTCCACGAGATACTGCGCCCAACGAGCGCCAATCACTACATTATCACCGCCGACATAGGCATCACGGCCACTGTCGGCGTCTTCTGTGTTCATGATGATGACCGGGATACCCGCCGCGTGAGCTTCAGAGATCACTTCGGTCAGTGTACCGGGGTCAGGGGTGCTGGTGACAATGCCCGTTGCACCAGCAGCGATAGCTGCGCGAACGGCTTCTTGATGGGCAGGAACGTCACCGCTGTGAAACGATGTACGAACTTCGTTGCCAGTGTCCTCAGACCACTGCTCCGCACCTTGCAGGAAGTATGTCCACACAGGGTCAGCAGGCGCGCCGTGCGAAATCCAATAGAAAACACCGGGTTCATCTTGAGCCGAACTCACAAAAGGTATCGACATCAGCAGCAAAACTGTTAAAAGCAATCCATACCGGGCAAATCTTTTCAACATGGGGATCTCCTTATATTGAAGCTGTAACCAATTTTGATGTGAGATGAACTCACTCTAGCTCACTCTTTACAAGTTCATCGACGGAAACGCTGTAACTTCTTCCTTTATCTATCCTTTCATATCATAACGTCATTCAGGCTGCGGCGAAAGGTGATAAATGTCCGTATATTCGAATATTTTAGCAAGGCGCAATCTCGTGTCAAATTTTGGGAAGAAACGGCAATCTAATATTGTTGATGATCGGCGCACGAGGTCTGCCGTATGTTCGAGCAATATCCTGCTTTATTGATAACCAAGCTCTACATTCCTCGTTTGCGTTCTTCGTAAATCTCGCGCACTTCCCTTTTAACCGCGCTGGCCGTCGGAGTTGACTATAAGTTGACGCTTATTGCGGCGGCGGCAGGTTTCGGTAAAACTACCCTGCTGGCGGATTGGAGTCATCGCAGCGATGCCAATGTCGGCTAGCTTTCACTCGATGAGGGGGACAACGATCCTGTTCGCTTCCTATCCTATATGATCGCTGCCATTCAAACGCGCCATCCGCATATCGGTGTCGAACTGCTGGCCGCGCTGCAATCACCACAGCCGCCATCGCCAGAAAACGTCGTTTATAGTCTTATCAATCAAACGGCAGCGTTAACCGAGCGCTTTATATTGGTGCTGGATGATTATCACGTCATCGAGAACCCGACGATTCATACTATCCTAGC
>JACMMD010000244.1 GCA_014379235.1 Anaerolineae bacterium | reverse complement strand
TCCCACTTGACGCGGAATTTATAGTTTTTGTAAGGGTCGAAACGATTGGCGTTGACGCTGAATTGAGCCATATTATTATCCCCCTACCCCTTACGCTTGAATTTGGCCGGCCATTTGTTGAAGCCGGATAATCACGAACTCGGCGGGTTTGAGCGGCGCGAAGCCAACCAGAATGTTGACGATGCCGCGATTGATGTCGTCCTGCGTGGTGGTCTCTTTGTCGCATTTGACGAAGTAGGCTTCACGCGGGGATGTGCCTTGAAACGCGCCCTGCCGGAACAGGTTTTGCATGAACGCGCCGACATTCAGCCGGATTTGCGCCCACAGCGCTTCATCGTTTGGCTCGAATACGACCCACTGTGTGCCGCGATACAGGCTTTCCTCGATGAACAGCGCCAAGCGGCGCACGGGAACGTATTTCCATTCGGACGCGAGACGATCATCGCCGCGTAAGGTGCGCGCTCCCCAGACGACAGGGCCGGCGGCGGGCTTGATACGAATCGAGTTCAAGCCGAGCGGGTTGAGTTCGCCGTTTTCGTTGTCGGTGAGCGGCACGCTCAACTGTGGGACTCCGACTAAAGTCGCGTCCAAGCCAGCAGGCGCTTTCCAGATACCGCGCTGTGAATCGGTGCGGGCCATGACACCGGCCACCGCTCCCGATGGGGCGAAGTCTTGCAGTTGATTGTCACGTAGAGGGTTGGGCTTTCGCAGGCGCGGGAAGTAGACCGCCGCGTTTTTGCTGCGAGTGCCAACACCCGTCGCCATGCCAGCACGGGCCGCGTCTTTGTCGTCCCATTCAACGGGCGCATCGACGATGTAGAAGGCGCGGCGCGCTTCGCAGTAGGCCGCGGCCTCGCCTACTAAGCCCGCATCGACGTTGCCGCCCACGAGATAGGGCGGGATCACCAGCAGGTTAAACAGGTCGGCGTTTTCCAGCGCATACAGTCCGGTTTTGCCAGCGGCTGTGCCGGGGCCGTTGAAGTCGGCTTCTTCAAGCGCGTCGCCGTCATCGCCGATGTTGGCATCGGCTACGCCTACGGAACGCTGATCGAGCGTGAACGGGTCTTGTCGCAGCAGTGCCAGCGCCGGGCCGGAAACCGCAGGGTCAGCATCAGCCGCCGCAGTTTCGAGCGTGGCATCGCTGGCGGCGGGACGGGTATTCGCCAGCGCGCCCGTGACACGCACCAAGCGCGAACTGTTGGCCAGCACGTTATCGACCTGACGCGGGCTGTCGACTACGGTTACGTTGCGGAATTCTTCGGTGAGGCCGGTTGCCACATCGCGCACGGTGAGGTTAAAAAGGTCGTCTTCGTCCAAGCCAAAACTCTCGGCCATATCTTCCGAGACATTATGATCGACACGCGCCCGCAGTTGGTTGCCCCATGCGCCTGCGCTGGCCGCTTCTAAGCCCAGATTATCGACGGTCATACCGGCCAGTGTTGCGCCGTTGGTCAGGCGCACGATGATCGCTTGACTGCCGCCATTCTGATAGAAATCGCGCACCGCATAGCCGAGCGTACTATCGACCCACAAGCCGCCAAAGGTGCGCTCGAAGTCGGCATAGCTGTTGATGGTAATAGGCTCGTTGACCGGCCCCCTTACAGCACGTCCAATAAAGGCTGTGATCGATGTGGCGACGCCGGTGATGGTGCGTACCCCGCTCGGAACTTCCTCGATGTATACGCCCGGATAGGTCGGTGTGACTGGCATTGCGAACCTCCAACAACACGTACTGGCTTAGGTCGTGTACGGACGGGTTTCGAAATGGCAAACGTAATGCTGTAAGCAAGACTCCTTGATGAAAAAGATGTTACAGAAAGGCAAACATTACTTTACAGATTAATGACCTGTATCATTGTTGTCAAGAAAGGTTCATTGCAATATAGCACTAATATTCCAGAGCGCGAGTCAGCTTGAGCGGCGGGAGCGTTTAAACTGATACAGGTTTTTTACAGCGGCGTTATTAGCCATTATAATAAGCGCCTAGCTGCACTGCTTAAACTATCGGTTCCCTCTCACCATCGCTGCCGTTCATCGAGAAAGCCTAGCTTTCCCTAGTTTTGATTGAAAAACCTCATGACAAAATCCAAGTTTTTGTTAAGCTCGTTGTTGGTGACTGCCCTGCTGATGGGCGTATTCGGTATTTCATTGGCGCAAGAGGCCGATGTCAACCTGACGGTGATGTGCCGCTGCGTTCAGGGCGGCGTCAATAACAATATGTTCGTGTGGCTGACTACGTTCGTCATTCCTACGTTTGAAGAATTGATGGCCCAACAGGGGCGCAATGTGCATGTTGAATTCGTGGGCTTCGATGGCACGGACGAGGAGCATCAGGCATTTCTATTCAACGCGCTGCGTTCCGGCGAGGCGGCGGATTTGCTGTCGATGGACGGCTTCTGGGTAGCGGATTTCGCGTCCGAAGGGCTGCT
>JACMMD010000243.1 GCA_014379235.1 Anaerolineae bacterium | reverse complement strand
GCTTCATGCGCCGCAGGACTTCATCGTCGCCAGCCTGAACGGGTACTTCGATATGCGGCATCACTCGCGGCAGTTCCGCGACGGTATCCAGCAGTTTATCGGTCATCCAATTGGGATGGCTGGTCAAAAAGCGGATGCGCTCTAGGCCCGTTCCATCCGTCGCGTCGTGGAGAATCCGCAGCAGGTCGGACAAATCCGGCCCGTCGTCGACATCTTTGCCGTAGCGGTCTACGATCTGACCGAGCAGCGTAACCTCTTTTACGCCCTGCGCGACGAGGCTGCGAACATGCGCGACGATTTCGCCCACGCTGCGGCTGCGCTCGATACCGCGCCGGAATGGGATAATACAAAAACTGCAAGCATGGGAACAGCCGTACACAATCGGCACATGCGCGCTGATGAGGCTGTTTTGTTCGTGTGTCGGCAAAATCATATCGCCGTCTTGAACCGCGTCACGCTGCTGGCGGGCGAGTGCTTCTTCAGCCAGCACATCAACTTCGTCGCCACGAGCGCGCAAAAAATCGACCATCGCCGTCGGCTCGGATGGCGGCATGAATACGTCTACGAAGGGCAATCGTTGGCGCATGGCTAACGTGTCGCGCACCCCTACCATGCAGCCCATCACGCCGATCACTTTACCCGGCTGCTGTTCTTTGACTTCTCGCAGCGAGAACAGGCGGCCCATGCCCTTATCTTCGGCGGCTTGGCGCACGACGCAGGTATTGACGACCAGAATATCGGCATCATCAGGATTGGCAGCGGCATGGTGGCCCATGCGCTCCAACTCCGATGCCAAACGCTGCGAATCCGCAGTGTTCATCTGGCAGCCTAATGTCCAAATGTGATATTGCATTACTACACAAACACCAAGCTATATCGAATTGACAGAGGGTTATTGTAGCGACACGGCTAACGTGCGTCAATGTTACGCTACGGTAGGGGCACGATGCATCGTGCCCTACGGATTTTCATCGCAGGCGATTTGCAGCAGCCGAATACCGCTCACCGCGCCGCCATGCAGAAGATGAATAATCAAGCGGTTGTCATCTAAGGTTAGGCAGTCGGTCACATCCGTGTCGAGCGACCCGACTGCTCCCTCATCGATACATAAATCGCCAATATAAACCGATGCGCCTTCGGGCAGTTGGTCGATGTGTAACCGATAGCGCACACAGAAATCCGTCGCCTCTAGGCTAAACACACGCTCGAACGTGAGTTTGCGATCAGCCGCGCCACCGAGTATCTCCATTGGCAGTGGGATACGTTCGTCACCTTGAACCAACACCCAATCAGAATCAAGTAGAATCGTCTCCATTCGCAGATAGTCCCCTCTCCCACCCTCACCGCTTTTCGACAGACCAGCGCACGGTAGTAACTTTGCTCGGTGCCCGGTACGCTTGTAACCATGCTGGGCTGATTTGCTCAGGACAATGTGGCCCCTCACGTTATGACCTAGCAAGGTTGCCCAATACTTAGCTAGGCTGCATTCCAACTCTAACCTTGTTGGCAGGGGTCTTTGCGCTCGCCTCTGTCGATCAACGGCTACCAACTTACTCTGCTATTCGACGAGTTCCGTACTCCAATTGAGCTGCTGAATGCGTGTATCGAGTTCGCGGTGGCGTTTGGCTAAATCATCGGCGCGCTTCTGCACACCGGCCACATCAATCGTACTCACGTATTTAATCTCTGAACGCCCATAACGAAACTGAGCGCCAGCCGCCGCATTGATAAGATCAACCAGTATGCTGCGCTCTAACGACAATCCATCCCGATCAGCCAGCGCATCCGTCAACGTGGTATTAGCGTCGAAAGCGGTGGTGACGTTCGTGCGGTTGATGCGCTTCATCAGGTCGACAAATTCGGTTAACGTGCGCTGCAATTCTTCTAAAAGCGCCTGTGGTTCTTCCGGCGGCGATTCGCCTTCTTGAACCTTCGCGCTGCGATTGAGGCGTTCGCGTAACTGTTGAATGCGCTTTTGCGCGTCCGCCCGTAAGATCAATGCTTCGGCTAGTTTCATGGTTGTTCACCTACACAAGTTTGTACCTATATTGCAATGGGTGTTGCAAAGCAATCTAAAGTGACGACAATAGACGTTTAGGATAGTGTACCCATTACTGCTGCTGAGGTGAAGAATGCGTCCAACCGTCTTATTTTACAACCCGATCAGCACATCTCGCGGAAAGCAGCGCCTTCCGCTGTCGCTGATGGCTGTATCCGCCGTGATCGCGGACGATTACGACATCGAATTTATCGACGCCAATATCGTCGATGACCCCGCCACGATGATTATCGAGCGCGCAAAAGCCACAGGCGCGAAACTGCTCGCCGTGACGGTCATGCCCGGCCCGCAGCTTCGGCAGGCTGTGCCCGTGTGCAAAGCCGTCAAGGCCGCGCTGCCCGATCTGACGATTTTGTGGGGCGGCTACTTCCCCACCAATCACCCCGACGTTATTCTCCGCAGCAATTTCGTAGACTACATTATTCAAGGACAGGGCGAAGCACCCTTCCGGCAGTTTGTAGATCGCCTGCATACGGGCGGTTCACTAACCGATATTATGTCTCTCGGCTACCGCGAAAACGGCACGGCGTGTATCAATGATCGTGCCCCGAACGTGCCTATGAACAGCCTGCCGTGGTTTCCATATGAAAAAATCGACGTGGAGCGCTACGTCGGCAAGAGCTATTTAGGGGAGCGTGTACTCTCGCACAATACTAGCTTCGGCTGCCCGTTCGCCTGTAACTTCTGCGCGGTAGTCGCGCTGGCCAACCGTCGCTGGCTGCCAGAAAGCGCCGAGCGCGTCGCCAACATTGCCGAGTATATGTATGATAACTGGCACATCGACGGCCTCGAATTTCACGATATGGATTTCTTTGTCAATGAAGGCCGCACCGCCGAATTTTCCGAGCGAATCGCGCATAAACACGACGACAATATCAAGTGGTGGGGCTTGGGGCGCGTCGATACGCTGATGAGCTACAGCGACGACACATGGGAAAAGATGAAGCGCAGCGGCGCGAAAATGTTCTTCATGGGCGCGGAAAGCGGCGACGACGAAACGCTCAAGCGTATGAACAAAGGCGGCAAAGCCAGCACGAATATGACGCTGGCGCTGGTCGAGCGTATGAAGCACTACAATATCGTGCCGGAGCTTTCGTTCGTTATGGGCAACCCGCCCGACCCCGCCGCCGATATCGACTCCACGATTCGCTTCATTCGCAAGATCAAGCAGATCAATCCCGCGACGGAACTCGTGCTGTACATTTATACGCCCGTGCCGCAAGAAGGCAGCATCCTTATGGACGAGGCCACGCGGCTTGGCTTCCGCTTCCCCGATACGCTGGAAGAATGGGCCAGCGACGAATGGTCGAAGAAGTCTATGCGCCGCGACCCCGGTACGCCTTGGTTTAAGGATAACGTTCGCCGCCGTGTGCGTGACTTCGAACAGGTGGTCAACGCCTACTACCCCACCGTCACCGATATGCGGCTCACGGGTAAAACGCGCAGCATGTTACAAGGCATTAGCAGTTGGCGCTATCGCATGGAAATGTACCAGTGGCCCTATGAATTGAAGGCGCTGCAACGCATCGTCCACTACCGCCGCCCCGAAACAACTGGCTTCTAGCATGATCCCGTAGGGGCGGCTCGCGAGCCGCCCCTACGACAATCTATCCTCGCAACGATCTGGCATTTCGCGTTGAATGTCACTTTCAAAATCAGCGATCAAAAGCTATACTTGGGTTAATTTGTTCACCACTTCACAATAAGGCGTAAGTGATGCCTATGTTAAAATTTACACACGTTATTGTCGTTATCTTAGCGCTGATGCTGGCCGCTTGTGGCACAGTGGCCACGCCGGAATGGATGGGCGCGACAGAAGCCGCGCTTCACGACCAAGATGAGGAAAACATCGACACCGTTCAAACGCTCCAAGAGTCTGAGGAAGTATCAACGGTTACGCCGGATGCGGATGTCGAGCCTTCAGTCACGCCATCGCCGCTGCCGCCAACCGAAACTCCCATTCCAGCGACGGAAGCGCCAACCGCCATCCCGCCGACAGCTACTGCCACGCCGATTGTGATTGCGGCGGCCAGCAGTGGCGATCCGATTGCTGGTGAAACGCTGTTCAGAAACGGCAATGGCGCTGCTATCGCCTGCACCACCTGTCACCTGCCCGATCAGGAAATGGCACTCGTCGGCCCCGGTATGTTGGGCATAGGCGAAAGGGCAGCCGAGCGTGTCCCCGGTTTGAGCGCGTCGGAGTATTTGCATCAGTCAATTGTCGAGCCGAATGCGTTCGTTGTACCAAACTATGCGCCCGGCCTGATGCCGCAAACTTACGCTCAAACACTGACTGAAGAGCAAATCGACGATCTGGTGGCCTACCTGCTAACGCTTTAGCGCCAACCGAAAAACTATCGCAATTCATGAGGGCACAGCGAAACAAGATTTCGCTATGCCCTTTAGCATTCTGCCTGTTAAAATTCCATCGTCAAACATTGCACGAGTGTTTAACGGTTTTTAAGACTATTCTTGCACTCCCCACGTAATATTATACGAACATATCATCCACCAATGGGAGATCAAAATGCAAGATGAGCAGCGACTCGGCCGGGCAGACTTCCACATGCACACCAACGTCAGCGATGGTCTGCCATCTCCGCAAGACCTCTTGGACTTCGTGGCCGAACATCGCCCTGATCTGGATGTGATTGCCATCACCGACCATGACTGTCTCGAAGCCAGCCTATGGGCTTACGATCAGCGCAGCAAATACCCCTTCGATATTATCCCCGGCATGGAAATTTCCAGCGCGGAAGGCGACGTACTCGGCCTGTGGGTAACAAAGCCGATTCAGATCGGCATGTCGCTGGCAGATACCGCCGCCGCCGTTCATGAGCAGGGCGGCATCGCTATCCTCGCACATCCCTTTCATTTTTATGTGCCTGTCGTGGCCTTGAATTTCCGGCGCTACTTGAACAACCCACAGATGTTGCTCGATTCGGGCATCGACGCGCTTGAAACGCACAACGCCTCGACTTTTTTACCCGCCAACAACCGACTTGCCCGCCGTTTTAACCGTAGCTTGCATCTGTCCGCGACAGGCAGCAGCGACGCGCATACGCTTGGCGCTATCGGCAGTGGCCGGACGCGCTTTCCGGGTCGCAGCGCTGCCGATCTTCGAACCGCATTCGTGCAAGGGACAACACTTGCTGAGGGAGAAATGTGGCCAGTCAAGGAAATGTTCGTCGCCGTAGCGACCATGATTCAGCGCAATCTCAGCCGCTATTCGGGTCCGAAGACACATTCGATACAGCCGCAAGAAGTGATGCCTTAGCTCCGGTTCAGCGAGTCGCGCTGTTCGCTGAGG
>JACMMD010000019.1 GCA_014379235.1 Anaerolineae bacterium | reverse complement strand
ATTGGTGTTATCAGTGTTCATGATGTGTGGGGCGAGAGCCGCCGCAACCTGCCCGAACTCGACGAATTTTATATCGACGTGAGCGATGGCAACGGCAATCACGCCGCACAGCCGGGAGTCCCCGCCGCTTTCTGGAATCCGCTGGTGGAGCGCGGCACTCGTATGGTGGCTAAGGCGATGGATGATCGTATCGGCTGCGTGATCGCCATCGAAGCGATGCGCCGCCTCAACAAACAGTCGCCCAATGATGTGTATTTCGTGTTCACGGTTCAAGAAGAAGTCGGTTTGCGCGGGGCGCGTCCGGCGGCTTATGGCGTTGACCCTGATGTGGCTATCGCGCTGGACGTAACGCGCAGCGGCGATGAACTCAAGGGTGAGAAGATGGTGACGAAGCTCGGCGGCGGCGCGGCCATCAAGCTGCACGACGCGGGTTTGGTTGTGCCGCCTGCTGTGCGCGATTGGATGGTGGCACGGGCCGAAGAAGATCATATTCCGTATCAACTGGAACTGCTGCAAGGCGGCAGCACCGACGCCGCCGCAATTCAAACGGCGCGGGCCGGCGTTCCAAGCGGTTGCATTTCTATTCCCTGCCGCTACATTCACACAGCCAGCGAAACCGTCGATTACAACGACGTGGAAGCCTGCGTCGCGCTGCTGACGGGGCTGTTGAGTCATCCGGCGGAATTGTAGTCGTTTGCTAACCTGTCACATCGGGTTAAAAACCCGATGCTTGAGATAAAGAAGTCCGCTAAAGGGACTGGAAACAACCCCTTTAGCGGGTTTCTCCCCTTTGTAGCTGATGGTTTTGAACCATCAGCCGCATGACACCACTCTGTTATGATGTAATGTTTAACTCCTATTGCGGATTCTTTCAGCTTTCAATCCCCGAAAGTACAGTATTGTTATACTAGAGTAGAATCTCACTCACGTTTCACCCCCAACATCGACGCAGTGGGTGACGTTCAGCGACACGGATTTACAAACCGAGAGGCATCATGTCCCAATTGCACCCCGTGACTCAGCCAGAGTCCAAAGACCTGCAACTTCTTAGCGAAATTTCACAGTTGCTCACTATGCTCGATCTTGACCGCGTGTTGCAGACGGTGATTGATCTGGCGGCGAAATCGGTAGGCGCAGCGAAAACCAGCCTGTTCTTACAGGACGGCACGGATATTGACTGGGAACACATCGTCGTCACCCGTGATCTGAGCAGCGATCAATCTATCGCAGTGGTGCGCCGTGTGATGGATACTGGGTTGGCCGGTTGGGTTTCGCGCACCCGCGAAGGCACGATCATCGAAGATACGTTTCATGATGATCGCTGGCACGTTTTCCCTGATGATAAATATCCGGTACGTTCAGCGCTGTGTGTGCCGTTTCTGCATAATGACCGTTTGCTGGCTATTCTGACGCTGGTTCATCCTGAGCCGAATCATTTCACACGCCATCACTTGATGGTCATGACCATCATCGCTAATCAAGCATCCGTCGCTATTCACAACGCGCAGTTGTTCTATCGTGTTCAAGCGCTGTTACGCCAGCTTGAGATTATGCTCAAGGCGATACCGGACGCGCTGTTCATCATGGACGATCAAGGCGATATCATCCTCATCAATCAGGCCGCCGGAGAACTGCTGGGCATCGACTCTGATGCGGCAGAGGGTCGCACCATCGCGGAATTTTCCGAGATCGACAGCTCGCTGATTCCCGTTCGAGACATCACTACCGAGTCGATCAAGACCGGCGAACAGTGGTCGTTCGACGTGCGCTCCGAACAGCAGAAGCGCGATTTCCTCGTCACCATGTCGGTATGGGAGAAGCCATCGCAGATCATCACCAAGATGGGTTACGTCGCGGTGATGCATGACATCACCCGCTTGCGCGATCTCAGCCGCTTCAAAGACACGATGATGTCGATTGCGTCTCACGACCTGCGAACGCCGCTGTCATTGATCGTCGGCTACTGCGATTTGATCGGCTTGGATGTCGAACCGGAGTCGCCAACCGCGCAGTATTTGGAAGTGATTCGCCGCTCCACCAACCGCATGAATACCATGCTCGATGACCTGCTGCGTGTCGAGCAGCTTCGCAGTTCACCGCTCGAACTGCACGAGCAGGTTGCGATGGGCGATCTGGTGACGAAGGTGATGGATAATCTGCAACCTGTTGCGGGGCGCAAGAAACATCAGCTTGACTTGGCCAGCGATCTTGATGTGCTGCCGCGCCTCATGGTTGACCCGATTATGCTGCGCGAGGCGATGGAAAATTACATCACCAACGCCATCAAATACACGCCAGATGGCGGGCATATCACGGTTCAGGCTTACGTCAGCAGCGTGGATGGGGACGGCGGCGGGGAACGCTTCAATTACGTGGTGCAGGATAACGGCCTCGGCATTCCTGAACAATACATCAATCGCCTGTTCGACTCGTTTTTCCGCGCCAAACAGCCGGGAACAGAAAAGATCGAAGGCACGGGTTTGGGTCTCAGCCTCGTAAAGACAGTCGTCGAACGGCACAGCGGTGAAGTCTGGGTAGAAACGCAGACCGGTGTCGGCAGTCGGTTTGGTTTTTGGCTGCCAATTCGTAAACAAAACGAGTAGCCGGGAATAGCTGCATAAAGCTGTATGGTCATGGAAAACATGTCTCTCGATAAACTGAAATCGGCGCTGACAGAAGTTATGGCCAGTCCGTCGATGTTCAGCGCAGAGACGTATACACAGATCGTTCTCACGCTCAATGAGAAAATTCGTCGGCTGCAAACGCAGGGCGATGATCTGTTAGCGTTGGATGCCAACGCCGATCAAATCCGGCTGGTGACGGTGATGTTCGTCGATGTTATCGACTCGACGGCCATTGCGCGGCGGCTCGGAACGGACGATTGGAAAACGCTGATCGGTGATGTTCACAGCCATTTAGCGCATGTGGTCGAAACGTGGGAAGGTGAAGTCGGGCAGTATCTCGGTGATGGCGTGCTGTGCTTTTTCGGGGCACAGCGCAGTCGGGGTAATGACGCTGAACGCTGTGTGGCCTGCGCGATGGCCATTCAGCAGATGCTAAAAACCTATGCGCCGCAGGTCGCCGGATTGTTTGGCATCGACTTGGGTTTACGCATCGGCATCAGCACCGGGCGCGTGGTCGTTGGTATGATCGGCACGGTGAAGAAAGGCGAAATGTTGGCGCTGGGCCCGACCACCAATCTGGCGGCGCGCTTGCAGGCTCAATGCCCACCCGGCGAAGTGGTCATCGACGCGGAAACCTACCGCCGTGTGCGTGACCAATTTCTGATTCAATCGATGCCGCCGGAACTGCTCAAGGGCTACGATACGCCAGTTGAGTTTTTTATGGTGCTGCGTCACCGTCCACCAACGCCAACGCCGAGCGCGCAGCTTGCCACACGCCAGATCGCCGGCATTGAACTGCCGTTCGTCGGGCGTGAAACCGAACTGATCGGACTCGCGCAGATGGTCGCAGCGGTGGCCGCCGCCAGCAAAGTGACTGACGCAGCGGGCGGGCACTGGTTTCAAGCGGTGATGATCTATGGCGACGTGGGCATGGGCAAAAGCCGACTGCTGCAAGAAACGCTCATCAACGCGGCTGAAAGCGGCATGAGTCAGGTTATTATGGCGGGGAAGTACGAAAAGCGGGCGACCTCATACAGCCTGCTGCGTGGGCTGCTGGCGGCGCGCTGTAACCTGACCGATGGTATTCCAGTCGCGCTGGTCGAAGTGCGAATCACCGAGCTTGTTCGCTCGACATGGCTGCAAGCGCAAACCGCCGAGGATGAACGCGGCGGGAGTACGGAAGTCGAAGTCGCCAAAGACACCGAATTGATTGACAACCTGTCTGCCGTGATTGGCTATATGGCCGGCTATGGTTTCGAAGACAGTCCCTACGTACAGGCGATACAACACGCCGGGTCAGGCCAGCGTCATCTGGCGCTGTCGGCGGTGGCGCGCTGGTTCCGGCTGTTGGCGCAGGAAAAGCCGCTGCTGATCGCGGTTGATGACTTGCAGTGGGCCGATAATTCATCGCTGGAAATGCTGCAATATCTGGCGCAGGATATGGCGGAACATCGCGGCGGACTGTTGATCGGCACGGCGCGCCCGGAATTCCGCGATCAGCGCCGCTCGTTTATGGCCGGAAGCGGAACAGCAGCGATGCCATTGGGCGGTGATACCACGATCACGCTTGGTCAGCTTGAACCGGAAGCGACATCGGCGCTGCTGCGGGCGATTTTGGCCCACGTCGATGATGCGCCGGTCTCGCTGATCGATCTTATTAAGGAGCGTGCTGGCGGCAATCCGCTGTTCGTCGAAGAATTTTTGCGAATGCTGTTCGATACGGGCGTATTCGTGCCGTCTCCAAGAGATAACGGGCGGCATAAAGTCAATTTATACGCCTATGCAACCATGACCTCAGAACTGCCAACGGGCTTGACGGGCATTTTACAGGCCCGATTGGATGATTTGCCGGGTGCGGCGCGCCACGTCGCGCAGATTGCGGCTGTGATCGGGCAAACCTTCTGGGAAGGCGCGGTCAATGAATTGGCCGAATTCGATACGGCGGTCACACTGGGCGATTTAGAATCGCGTGGCATTATCATCGCCAACGCGGAGAGCAGTTTCGAGCCGGAACGAGAATTTCGCTTCCGCCTCACCGTTTACCGCGAAGTGGCCTACGATATGCTAACCCGCACCAACCGCGAAGCCCTGCATCGGCGGGCGGCGACGTGGCTAGAGGCGCGCATCGCTACTCGCCCCGATTATCTGGACGAATTAGCCGAACATTTGCAGCGCGGCCAAGAAAACGAGCAAGCGCTGGCGGCCTATTTGGCGGCGGCGGAAGATCGCGCGCGGCATGGCATGTACGCGGAGACGCTCAAACTGATCGATCAAGGCTTGGGCGCAGCGCGTGGCGTTCCGCGTAATGTGGCGCTGCCGATTGTCAGCCGCTTATGGACGCTGCAAGCCCAGACCCTCACCGCGTTAGATCGTTATCGTGAAGCCAGCGCGGCGGGCAAGACCGCGCTCATGCTCATGGACGAACTCCCCGCCGATCAACTGGTTGAGCAGCGCGTCATCGCGGCCCGTGCGCTTGGCGATGCTTATCGCAGTCTGGGTGTGTACGACAGTGCGTTGTCCGCGCTGGAGCAGGCGCGAGCGCTCGCGCCTGCTGAAAATGACCCGCAGTTCGCGGCTACGCTGCGCGCCTTTGGACAGCTTTACTGGTCGGTGGGGCGGCTGGATGACAGCCTCGTTCATACGCAGCGCGCCTTAAAATTGGCTCAGTACAGCAGCGATGAGCGGCAGGTGGTTTCAGCGCGTTCGATGCTGGCCCAGATCGCGCTTGATCGCGGTGATCTGGCGAAAGCGCTCGATTATTTAGATCAAGTGCTCGAAGCTGACCATCGTGCGGGCAACACCTTCTATCAGGTGAAAGACCTGCGGATGATCGGTGAAGCGCAATTTTATGCCTTTGCGTTTGAACAGGCATTGGAGACGTTCAATTCGGCGGTGGCGCTGCAAGCTGTCGCCCATTATTACGCACCCATGCTGCAAACTGACCGCGCCTTGTGCTTGATCGCGCTTGGCGAACACGAAGAAGGCATAACGATACTGCGCGATGTGGAAGCGCGGAAGCATGAAAACGCCAGTACACGCGCCCACATCCGCTGGGCGATGATACGTGGGTTGGCGGACTGCGGTGACTTTGAGCTATGTTACGAAAAGGCCCTTGCATTCACCGATGAGATGCGCGATAAAAATCCGCTCTTATTTGGGCGCGGACTGATGTGGCTCGGTGTTACACAAAGCGCCCTCGGCAAATCGGACGCCGAAGCCACGTTGAAAGAAGCGCTGCATCTCTCGACAGTCTACGGCGGGCGCGACGTGTGGTTCGCGCATTATGCGTTAGGGCGTACCACCAAGAATGCAGCGTTCGCAGAAGAAAGTTTTTGCCACGCTTCTACCATGCTGCGCCAACGAGCGGCGGCGTTGATGTCGCGCCCGCTTTTGCAGCAAGCCATCCTCACAAGTGAGTACGCCCAATTACCCTGTGAAAAATAGATCGCGGTTAGTATGGCGCGGTTAGCTCAAGCTGAATGTTATCGGGATCGCGGAAGGCCAGCACATAAATAGCCATGCCTGCGCCGAGGTCTTTGATGCCGCCGTGCGATATATCGAAGGAGTCGAAGTGTTCAATCGCTGCTTCGAGTTCGGCGTGGCTGGCGACGTTAAAGCTGATGTGGTCAAGACCGACGCGGTTCTCGTTAAAGGCATCTTCTTCGGGCATTTGAGCGCTGTCGAACGGCATAGTGATAGCGAGTACCACCGGGCCATTAATTAAGAGAATGCGTTCCGGCGAAAGCCGCACGAGTTCGCTAAAACCGAGCATTTCCGTATAAAAGCGTAAGCTGCGATCAAGGTCTGTCACCGTGAGGGCGACGTGATGCATTCCGCCGAGCGTGATTTTACCTGCCATGTTGACTGCTCCTGTGCTGTGAAGAATGGTCTATCCACTATAAGCTATACTTGAGTTGATGGCAAAGTGAAGGCGGAAACGATGGCCGTTGAAAACAGGCTGTATACAGTCGAAGAATTTGAGCAGTTCATCGCTCAAGCGGAAAACGAGGATCGGCTATTTGAACTCATCGACGGGGAGCTTGTCGAAAAAATGCCCACACGCGAACATGGGATTATCGCGGCAGATTTTGCAACGGACATCAATATCTATCTGCGACAAAATCCGATAGGCCGTGTGGCGGTAGAAGCACGTCATCGTCCAATCGGTGATGAACACAACGACAGACTGCCGGATGTATCGGTTGTTCTGGACATCAATAAGCCTGTTGAGCGCGAAGGCGCGGCGCTGTATATGCCTGATCTCGCTGTTGAAATCAAATCGCCAAATGACAGCTTGAAAAAAATGCGGGCCAAAACACGCTACTATCTGGCGAATGGAACTCGCATTGTATGGTTGGCACTGCCTGACCAGCGCGTGATTGAAGTGTATACGCTCGATGATGAATACGTCGTCGGTGAAGGCGAATTTCTTAACGGCGGCGACGTGCTGCCGAATTTTACATTAGCCGTGAGCAGTGTTTTCAGAGTTTAGTTGGGTCAACCGTAGTGCTCCGTATGGTACTTAAGCTAACCACTGAGGACTGAAAACTGACTACTCCTCTAGCAGCTTATACGCATTCGCGGCGTAGTCTTGCGCCGTGCCTATCGCCTGTATCAACTGAATGTCATCTTCGGCGGCCTGTATCTTCCCGGTGACGATGCGCTCTTTGAGGCGCACGGCATCGCGGTCATTGGGTTCAAGGCGCAGCGCATCATCAACCAGCAGTTCGGCCACGCTCAGATGGCGCGGGCTTTCGATCAGCAGCCCCACGAGGTCGATGATCGTGCTTACGATGTCCTCACGATCACCCTTTTGATAGGCCAGATGCAGCGCTTGACGATAGCGTAACACCGCTTGCCCGAGTTGTTCGGCCTGAACGGCGGCGTAGGCCAGATTACCAAGCTGGAGCATTTCTTCGTCACGGTCTGCCACTTCACGGGCGATATACAGCGCCGACGTGTAGAAGCTCATGGCTTCGCTCCAACGTTCTTCTTCGCCGTAAGCTGTGCCCAATCCGCCCATGACCTGACCTTCATTGGCGCGCTTCAACTGCTTCTTGAACAGCGCCAGCGCTTGCTCCCACGTTTGGATGGCAGTATCAACTTCGCCCTCATCCAACTGAGCGTAACCGAGCTTATGCAATATCAGCGCTTCGTGCTGGCTGTCGTCAACCTTGCGGGCGTATTCCAGCGCTTGCTCGTAGGACGTGATGGCGTCTGCGCTCTCGCCAAGCTGTTGACGCGCATCACCGAGCGTCATCAGCAGATGCATCCACACTTCGCGGTCTTCAAGTTTCTCCGCCAAGCGGACACCGCGTGTCGCGTGAAGCACCGCCGCCGCCGAGTTCTCGGTTTTGGCCATGAGTGTGGCGACGGTATCGAGCATTTCCAGCGTACCGGGTTCGTCTTCGAGTTCTTCGTAGATCGATAAGGCTTCGCTGTAAGTGGAGATGGCTTCGTTCTCCATGCTCTGCGCCAACTGCGCCTCACCGATCTTACGCAGCAGTTCGACCTGCTTCTTTTTGTCGGATTGACCACGCGCCGTCGTGAGCGCCGCCCGCAGCGACGTAAGATCGCCGCCGATGCTGCTTTCGAATGGAACGCTCGGCGGCTTGGCGATGAGCGGACTGGCTGTGAGTGCGCCTAGTTCTTCGTCATCGTCGTCGTCAAGGTCACTGTCGTCGTCATCGTCGTCTAACTCATCCTCGTCAAGGTCGAGGTCGTTGTCCAACTCGTCATCGTCGAGGTCATCTTCAAGTTCATCGTCTTCTTCGAGGTCTTCATCGTCAACGTCGGGCGCGTAGGCTTCTTCTTCTTTTTCGTCGTCGTCCCACGTTGCGCGTTCGGTGGGATAAGCCGGAAACGCAGTCGTGAAGCTGGCCGCATGACGCTGCAAACGCAGCAGCTCCGACAGATAGCCGCGAGCATTGACGTACTCGCCGGCCTGTGTCAGCGCCATAACCAACTGCTTGGGCGTATCGTGGTCGCCGTTATCCGCCGCCCACGCTGCCACCGCTAAGATCGAATCCATCTCGGCGGCGAGGCGGTCAAAAGCATCGGGGCTGGCGCTGCCGTTACCGTATTTGCGCGCATAGTCCAGCACCGAATCGCGTACTTTGTTTTGCAGACCTTCCAGCTTGCCAGAGCCGCGCAGCCAGCTTTGCGCGAAGGCGTAGGTAATGTCGTGCAAACGATAGTAAGGCTGTCCGTAGCGATAGATGCGCTCGACCAGATTGCGCGCCGCCATAGCCGTCATCACCTGCTGCACGGCATCCACCGATGCGCCGCTAATCATGCTCAACAGTTCCGCCGATGCTTGACCGCCGAAGGTCGCGCCCATCATCAGGATGATACCCTGTAACTGTTGGGCAAGAGCGCGGAAACTGGCGGTCAGGGCACGAAGCTGTGGACTGCCGCTT
>JACMMD010000242.1 GCA_014379235.1 Anaerolineae bacterium | reverse complement strand
GTAGCGACTATTCTCCACAGCTACCCCGAAAAAGCGCTCAAGCAGCTTGGCCTCGACGCGCATACCTACCTCGCCGTGCTGACTCACGACCCCAAAATTGACGATGGCGCGCTGATTACCGCGCTGCCTTCACCCGCGCCTTACATCGGCGTGTTAAGCAGCCGCAAGACGCATCAGGCCCGTGTCGAACGCCTGCGTGGAGCGGGCATTTCAGATGAACTCATAGAGCGTATCAGCACCCCTATCGGCATGGACATTGACGCGCAAACGCCCGCCGAAATCGCGCTGAGTATCATGGCCGAGATCATCGCCACCCGCAATCGAGTCATGTCCACACAACCCGCATCGCAGGTAACGCCATGAAGTTCGGCCCCGTTCCGCTTGATGACGCGGTTGGACATCTCATCGCGCACAAACTCCTCGACGGTAACGGGCACAAGCTGTTCAGCAAGGGACACCGCCTGACCGCCACCGATGTCGATGTGCTGCGGGCCAATGACTTAACCGAAGTAGTTGTCGCCGCGCTCGATACGACGGACTTACACGAGGATGAGGCGGCGCAGCGTGTCGGAATGGCGCTGTCGGGAGCAGGCGTAAAGGTCAAAGCGCCGGGTGTCGGACGCGCCAACCTCATCGCGCAAACCAGCGGCCCCCTGCGCCTGAACGTGCCCGCGCTCGAACGCCTGAACAACATCGACGAGGGCATCACCATCGCTACCATCCGCGAACACACGCTCGTTCATCCCGGCGATTTATTGGCGCTGGTCAAAATCATCCCTTACGCCGTGCCCGAGTCTCGCGTGGTCGATGTCGAAGCCACAGCCAGCGAACACGCGCCGATTTTGGCCGTGCGCCCGCTGCAAGCGCACTCCGTCGGTCTGATCGTCAGCGGGCCAGCACACGCCCGCGATCAACTGGTTGAGTCATTTCGCCAGCCTGTAAAAAATCGCATTGAGCCGCTTGGCAGTTCGCTGGCTGAAACGCTGTATGTCGCGCATACCGTCGCCGCCATCACCGAAGCGATCAGCGCACAGAAAGACGCGGGGCGTGGACTGATCTTATTGGCGGGCGTTTCCGCGATCATTGACCGCGAGGATGTTGTACCGTCAGCGCTCGAAGCGGCGGGCGGCAATGTAGCCCATTTCGGCGTTCCGGTAGACCCCGGCAGTTTATTGATGCTCGGCTATCTGGCAGATGTACCCGTAATTGGCGCTCCCGGCTGCATCAAGTCGATGAAAACCAACGTGATCGACTGGATACTGCCGCGCCTGTTGGCCGGCGAACGCCTCACACACGCGCATCTAGTAGCGATGGGACACGGCGGCCTGCTCGATGATATACATGATCGCCCGATGCCGCGTGATGGCGGCGTTGAAGACTGATGTTCGCGCGCAAAAGTTTGCCGAACCTCACCTCAATATGGATAATTACTGCTTCCTTATAGCCAACGATCTGGCTGCACTCAAGGGGATAAAAACAATGGTGACACAGACGACGAAGGTCGGTACAGCGACGCGGCTTTCCGATGGGCGCGCAAAGGTAGGCGGCTCACTACGTTTCGCGGCGGATTTGAGCGTACCGGGTTTGCTGTATGCCAAGTTTCTCCCTAGCCCCTACGCCCACGCGAACATTCGCAGCATCGACAAAAGCGCGGCGCTGACCGTGCCGGGAGTCGTGGCGGTTCTCACAGCGGACGATCTGCCGAACATCGCGCCGAGCCGTCGTTCGCGCCTCTTGTTGGCGCGTGACCGCGTGATCTTCGTCGGGCAACCAGTCGCGCTTGTGGTCGCGACCAGCGCACAGATCGCTGAGGACGCGCTCAATTATATTCACGTCGATTATGAACCCCTGCGCGCCGCGATTTCGATAGAGGAAGCACTCGCGCCGGATGCGCCGCTGGTGTGGCCAAACGGCATTCCCTCTGGCAGTGATGATGCCTCGATGCACGGCGCTTCCGGCGGCGGCGAAAAAATCAGCAGCGACGGGCCGAGTAACATCTCTGACCACTTCACCGATGATCGCGGCGACATCGAGCAGGGTTTTGCCGAAGCCGATGTCGTCATCGAGCACATGTTCACCAGCCAGATCGTTCATCAGAGCTACATCGAACCGCAGTCGATCATCGTGCAGCCCGATCCGATGAACAAAGCGGTCACGGTTTGGACGAGTACACAGGGGCAGTTCCCGGTACGGCAAGAAGTGGCCGCAGTGCTTGGCGTTCCCGAAGTCGATGTGCGCGTGATCGGTACGCCTGTCGGCGGCGGCTTTGGCGGAAAAATCATTCTCTACGAGCCGTTGGTCGCTGTGGCAGCGCTGGCTGTTGGCCGCCCTGTTCGGCTGGTG
>JACMMD010000241.1 GCA_014379235.1 Anaerolineae bacterium | reverse complement strand
TTATCAGCGCGTTCGGCACGTTAGGCGCGTTCATCCAACTGCGCGAGCCGATGCGAAATCGCAAGACGCTGTTAGACGTTGGCGCGGCGGGGCCGCTGGCAGGGTTGATCGTGGCGATTCCGATTCTACTGATTGGACTGTCTACCGCGACAGTTGGGCCGATCACGCCGGGTGGTGCCGTCGAAGGCAATTCGGTGATTTATGCGCTGGCCAAAATCATCATCAAAGGACACTTCTTGCCCGATGGCGAGTTCGATGTCTACGTCAATCAGATGACGTGGGCCGGTTGGACAGGGCTGCTGGTCACGGCGCTCAACCTGATTCCGATTGGACAACTCGACGGCGGACATATTCTGTATTCGCTGATCGGGGAAAAGGCGCGGCGCTTTTATTATCCCGTGCTGCTGGCGATGATCGCCCTGGTATTCGTCAGCGATGCGTGGCTGTTGTGGGTGATTTTACTGCTGTTGTTCGGGCGAGTGTACGCGACACCACTCGACATGATAACGCCGCTCGATAAGCGGCGCAGGGCGATAGCCATATTCTCGCTGGTAGTGTTCGTGCTGGTGTTCGTGCCGATTCCGCTGTCAGAAGTCGTCGCGGAAGGCACACCGCTCCCGCGTGACAGTGTCCATATACTACCCGCGATAGGTTTGGTTCTATTGCAGCGCTTTCGACGTTAAAACAACTAACTACACCTGCTCATAAACCCTCATCCTAAATCCCACTCCGCCGCTTCGCTTACGGGGACGAGGGACTTTCACCCTTCTCACTGAGGGAGAAGGGCCGGGGATGAGGGTAAACAATCACGCTACACTCGCAGGCAGCAGCAGTTGGCGCGTTTGATATTTGAGTTCTTTGCGTCCAATCGGTGTCATTTCGCGGGTTTGCGTGATTTGCCGCGCTTCGGTTTCGGCTTGTTCCGCGAGTTCGTCCTCGCCAATTTGGATCAGCGCGGTGGCGAGATTTCGCAGGCGCGCACTGGCCGATGAAAAGTCACCCTGCTCCAACGCCTGTTGTGCGCGTTCTTGCATCCGGTAGATGGTTAAACCACGCAGCGCGTTAATCACAATCTCCGGCGAGTCTTCCTCGAAGGCCCGTTCCTCGACTTCTACCATAACCTCGCTGACGAGTTGATAGCTTTTCTGTTCATTGGCGAGGATGTCGCCGTTGACGACAATGCGCGCAATCGAGCGTGTACCGAGTTCGAGATCTTCCGGTAAGCGCAGTTGAAAGATCACCTGAATTTCGTCATTGATGCGGAGACTGCCCAATGGCATATGTCCTTCGCTTGTCAGAAGCGGCTGCGGCTGCGGCGACACACGGAAGGCCATCTCCAACTTAATGTCAGGGTCAGGCGCGATGGAGATTTGCACACGCTCGGCAAACGTGCGTGATAGGCTGCGAACATGATTGTCCAGAAAATCGACAATCTTGTGCGGCGCATTGATGAAGATCGACGTTCCACCGGAAATCGACGCTACCTCGTCCAGAAATTCGTCGTTCCACTCGTCGCCAAGCCCTACCGCGCTGATGGAAATGCCTTCTTCACCAGCATCCCGCGCCAGTTCCAAACAGCGTTCTTCATCGCCGTAGGTGTTGCCATCGGTCAGCAGCACAACATGGTTAACCAAGCTCGGCGTACAAAAGCGGCGGTTCTGCGATACGGCGGCGGACAACCCGCGAAACATCTCCGTGCTGCCGAACGCTTTGAGCAAGCTCACCTGTGCCTTGAGACGCGGCTTATCGGTGACTCTCGCTGCCGGAACAAGCACCGTCGCGCGGTCATTAAAAGCCACAATAGACAGAATATCCTTGTCCGTGAGTTGGTCAATGATCTTATGCGCGGCCACCTTGACCTTGTTCAGTCGTTCGCCGTTCATTGAATTGCTGTGGTCGAACAGCAGCGTGATATTCAAGTGGCTGCGGCGCGCTTCCTGCGGAATTTCGCCCGCCGTAACTTGCGCCAGCAGGTAAACCACCTGCGGCGATCCGGCGCTGCTGACGGTGTTGCGATGCGGCGTCACGGTCAGCGAATAGCGCAGGGGGTTCTCCATAAACGCGCTGGCGAACTTCTGCTCGTAACGTGCGCGGCGATCAGCGTCGCTCAGGGTTTCGTAGATAGCGGTGATCTCTTGAAACTGATACGATGCCGCCTCGACGTTATTCAGGTTTGCGTCGGGATGTAAGCGCCGCGCCAATTGGCGGTACGCCGATTTAAGGTCTTCGTTGGTTGCGCTGCGTTTGACACCAAGCGCTTGATAGTAGTTCGAGATCGTGTTCATGTTACTTCACCTTCAACCGACTAAGCCCATTCGATTTATTAGGCTGATATACATTGTAAGAGACTCACAAAGTGACGGCAAGAGCATATTACAAATGTTGAGCGTTTATTTAGTTCTCACATTGATGTAATTGGGCGGTAGCTGAGGACGCGAGTTCACAGTATGAAAGCGATTACATATAGCTACTGTAATGACTGCTGCATACTGAATGCAACATCGTAATAGTACGTAATTTTAGACAATAAATGGATAGGACTTAGGGGCTAATTGATGGTTGGGCGCGGGCTGGCAGTTGGAGTCATACGGGGAGTAGGGGCGGCGCCTGCGTCGCCCCCCCCCATCAATATTTTAGCAGCGCCATCGAGTCGATAACCCGCG
>JACMMD010000240.1 GCA_014379235.1 Anaerolineae bacterium | reverse complement strand
ATACGGCCTTTGCCTTTAGCCGCAGCCAAAACGCCGGCATCGGCAGCAACAATTGGGTGGTCAGCGGCGATCTCACCGAAAGCGGGCTGCCTTTACTCGCAGACGATCCGCATCTTGGCATCCAGATGCCGTCCATCTGGTATGAGATCGGTCTGCACTGCCAGCCTGTCAGCGACGAGTGTCCGTTCAACGTCGTCGGTTTTGCGCTGTCGCCTGCTCCGGCGGTGATCGTCGGTCACAACGATCATATCGCGTGGGGCGTCACCAACTTTGAAGGCGACGTACAGGACTTGTACCAGATTCGCGTCAACCCCGACAATCTGTTGCAATACGAGTGGAACGGCGAATGGCGCGATATGACCGTTTACGATGAGGAAATCGCTTTTGGCGACAGCGACGAAACGGTTACGATTCAAGTGCGCGAGACCCATTTCGGCCCCATTATCAACGACAACCAGATTGACGAGGAAACAGGCGAACTGCTCGGCTTTAACAACGATAACCCGTTGGCCCTGCGCTGGACGGCGCTCGATCCCGGTACACTGTTTAAGGGGGTACTCGAACTGAATCGTGCAGCGAATTGGTCAGAGTTTCGCCAAGCGCTATCCCAATGGGACGTGCCCGCGCAGAACTTCATCTATGCCGATACCGAAGGCAACATCGGCTATCAAGTGCCGGGACGTATTCCCTACCGCGCCACCGACCACGATGGAACGCTGCCCGTTCCCGGTTGGACTGATGAGTATGAATGGCAGGGCTTTGTCCCCTATGACCTGATGCCGCGCATTTTCAACCCCGAACGCGGCTACATCGTGACCGCCAATCAAGCCGTCGCGCCGTTGGAATACTACGATCATCTTGCCGCTGAACTCGGCGAAGGCCCGAACTACAACTTCGGCGATGGAGTCTGGGATTTCGGCTATCGCGGTCAGCGCATCAATCAACTGATCGAAACCAGCGGCCCGCACAACGACCAAACTTTTCGCGCTATTCAGGGCGACAACATGAACATCAGCGCGAGTGAGATCGTCCCCTTACTATCCGGCCTGACGCTTGACGGGGACATCGCTTCAGCGCGTGATTGGCTGCTCGAATGGGATTTCTACAACAGCAGAGACAGCGGTCAGGCGGCCTTCTATGCGAATTTCTGGGAACGGCTGATGGCCAACCTGTACGACGACCAGCTTCACGATGGCTACGAAGCGCCAAATGGAGCGCGCATCATGTGGGCTACGTATCTGCTGATGCAAGAGCCGGACAACGCATGGTGGGACGATGCCCATACTGCCGCTGTCGTGGAAAGCCGCGATGACATCCTCATTCGCTCATTGACGGAAGGCTATGCCAACACGACCACGCAGCTTGGCACAGATCGAACGCAGTGGCGTTGGGGCGCGCTGCATACAGCCATTTTCCGCAGCAATCCGCTCGGTTACAGTGGTATCGACTTGATTGAAAACATGGTCAATCGCGGCCCGACAGAGGTCGGCGGCGGCGATGCGATTGTCAACTCCACAGGCTGGGACACCAGCAACCCGACGTTTGAAGTCGATTGGCTGCCATCACTGCGAATGATCGTGAGTGTTGTGGACTTTGAGCGCAGTTTCGCTATCAACACCACCGGCCAAAGCGGTCATCCGTTCAGCAGCAATTATGGCGATATGATCCCGCAATGGGCGGTGGTCAATTATCACCCGATGATATGGTCGCGGGAAGCGGTGGATACAGCCGCAGAGGCGCGCCTGATCTTGCGCCCCGAAAGCTAAAGTGGGTTCTTGAAACAAATCAACGAAAATCCTCAAACGTCGTAGGGGCGCTTCGCGAAGCGCCCCTACAATGTCAATTCGTTTCGTTGAATTACTTACTGATGTTACGCAGGCAGTCCTAAATTTGTACTCAGACAATGGGTTTAAACCCACTGCCTACAAGTACAAGTCAAAGTGAATAAGGTCAGTTACTTAATCGCTAAAATGCAATTCGCCCTGTCGCAATCAGCAGCGCCAGCCCCAAAACACCGACGCACATAAACAGGAAAATCGACAGGAACATGCGCTCGACAGCCGTCATGCCGAGGAACACCTTATCGACTTTCTCCTCGCTCATGCTGTTACTGCGGTCAGCGTCGAATATCTTCTCTTCTGGCGAATCGTCAAAATCATCGCCCGCTGCGCGTCTCAGATCATCAAGCATAATCCGCTCCCTCCAATATCAACCTGCATTTTGTTTGTAGCATAACGGTGATATAAAGCCATGTCAACAAAAGGCCAGCCCTAGCTCGCTCGCACCCACACTCCGTTGACTAACCGGAACAAAATTTGCTGTTCCGTCGTGCTGCCTTCTTCGCCAACCTGAACCGTCGCCCGAAGCTGCGGAAAATTGCCTAAGCCCATCTCTGGCACGGCGGATGTCACTACTTTGCGTCCAACATCCCAGCCTGTGTTATAGCGATCATAAGCGGCGGTTCGCACAGCATCCTCGCGGGTATCGTACAGCGTCAGAAAATTCGCTTCGTCGCGGCGTCCGATGAGTTCGTCTTCCACCGTCAAGCGCCACGTCAGATAATCGCGCCAGTCGAACGCCGCTTGTTCCAGCGATGTTGTGCCGACGACGGAGTTCATGATGCTCACTGCTGAGGTCGACTGCATCTCCCGCGCCAGTTGTCCAACCGCGTCTGTGCCATAGCTCGTCACTAGGCTGTCGATCAAAAACGTGTTGGTGTTGATCTGCACGAACTGACCCACCAACCATGATACTAACGCCTGGCGCAGATAATAAGCGTCCGCTGGATAAACGGGCAGCATATCATTCGAGACCTGTGCCAACAGCCGGTCAGCCAGCAGATTGGCCGCCTCAACTTGCATGTTGCCATCAAACGGCATATCGGCACGGGCACGCTGCATATGCGGCGACGGAACGAGCAGCGTCCACGCGCTGGTTGGCGACCATGCTATCGTTTGTGCCGTATCTGCCAAAACCTCGACGCGCAGGGTTGGCAGTTCAACACAGGCAAGCGCCGCGCAGCCACCCTCAATCCAGCCTTGCAGCCGATCCGCCAATGGCTGCGCTAACGGTTCATCTACCGCTTGAAAACGCACCTGCACGTTTTCAGTAGAAACCGTTTCTACCGCGCCCCAGAACGTGTAATCGGGCGGGACGTGCCGCCAGCCATCTTCGTAGCGCCAGTAAAACCACACCCGCGCATACGGTACGCCGTCGATAATTTCTTCAACCCGTGCCCGCGCACGCATCCCATCCACGTCCAGATCAAGCACACGCCCTGTTAGCTGAACATCATGCTCAACTTTCAGCGCTTGATACGCCTCGAAAAACTGCTGCTGTAACTGCGGCCAATCGAGCGTGGCGCTGCGCTGGGCTTCGGCAAAAGCAACGGAGTCCCCAATCCGCAGCGCCGCCACTTCAGCATCAATCGTGTTCACTAACATCTCGCGGATTTGATTATCCACTTCTCGCAGCCGCCACACGATTGCACCACCAATTCCCGCGAAAACCCCAAGCACCAACACGATCAGCGCTAATATTTTGAAGCGCCGATTCCATCGCTGGCGGCGCGTCAGCGCGTCCTCTTTTGCGGTCTGGACGTGCTTCTGTTCCGCTTCAATTTCCCAATCCAGCCGAACGCCCATAACGCCTAATCTCCGTTACTCGAACCCAACGCAATATCACCAGCGATTACCCGTTGCAGCGCGCCATCCTCGTCACGAACCAGCAGCGCGCCGTGTTCGTCAACCCCTTCGGCCATGCCAGTAACCACGCCATTTGCCTGATTGACGCTCACCTGCTGCCCGATGGTTGTAAGACGCTCTGTCCATGCATCGAACAGCGCGTAAGATTCTATTCGCGCCGTCCAATCATCGATACGTTCTAGCAGTGTCGTCAGCAACTCCAGTCGATCAATCGACTTCCCTAACACGGTTTCGACACTTGTTGCCGTTTGCTCAAACGGCGTCCCGGCGAAGTCGATTCGCACGTTCAAGCCGATGCCCAGTACCGCGCCGAACAAGCGATCACCGTCCCATAAGACCTCTGGCAGCACACCGCATACTTTCCGTCCGTCAATCTGCGTATCGTTGGGCCACTTGATGCCCACGTTTCTTATGCCAAACGCTTCTAGAGTCTCGCACACAACCAGCGCGCCCATCATACTGACCTGCACCAGCGCCGCCGCTGATGGTCTCAGCACCACCGACAGCATCAATGCGGTGGCTGGCGGCGCATACCATGATCGCCCCAAACGCCCGCGCCCTCTGGTCTGTTCGTCAGCAACCACCACCGAACCCGCCGCCGCGCCGTTTCGCAGCCAATCGAGCGCGATGTCGCTGCTGCTCTCGACCTGCGCGTAAAATCGCACGGGGCGCGGCGAGAGAGCAGTTTGCAGCCTTTGCTGTGAAAATTCGGTCTCATTCATAGCCTATGATTCTAACATGCGCGGGATACTCTTGTCTGCACTTGCCTATGCTGTCAGGCGGCAACTATAATTTCGGGGTCTTTCTGAACGAGAGTGGCGTTATTTTAATGGATCACCTGTGGACACCGTGGCGCATGGCCTATATTCGTAGCGAAAAGAAAATTGAAGGCTGCGT
>JACMMD010000239.1 GCA_014379235.1 Anaerolineae bacterium | reverse complement strand
GGTGAGTTCGCTGGTGGGCGAGTATGCGGATTTTTCCTGATCGCTGTCCATTCCCTGCGTCCCTATTCCTTTTTCGCTACAAAGATGGCCCGCGTGATGCTGGCCGTACCCGGCTCGAATGGCGTTAAGTCGAGGTTCAATACGCTGACATTGTTGAAGCCGCTGCGCTGCAACAACGCGGCCACGGCCTGTATTGGAAAGGCGCGCAGCACCAAAGTCGCATCACTGCGAGTCCATGTGCCTGCTTCTGCTGCCTCTTCATGGCTGAAGATCAGATAGCGCCGCGAACTCAACTGGCGTTCGTAATCGTACTGGTTTTGCAGCAGAACCGTGAGGTCAGCGGCGTTGACCACTATGCTGTCTTTAATGTCCGCGCTAACGGTCAGCCCTTGAATCGTGTGCATATCGAAGATGAACAGCTTACCCGCCTCAAGAAGCGGACGTACTCCATCAAAAACGGCTTTGAGATCGTTCAGGCTTTCGAGTTCATTCATCACGTTGAGGGCCAACGCAAGGTCGTAAACGCCGTGACTGTTGTCCAGCTTGCGAATATCTTGCTGCTGAAAATGTACGCTGGACGTATCGGGTCGACGTGCCGCGACCAGCATTTTGGCCTCACGATCAATGCCCGTGATGATGTAACCGTAACTGGCTAACCAATGCGCGCTGGCGCCTGTGCCACAGCCAAGATCGAGGACGCGCCGCCCAAGCCAATCGGCGCGCTGAATATGGTTCAGAATACGCGGGGTGGTCGCTAGGGCAAAATCTGCAAGTCCAAGCCGACTATAAACGGGAGCGAGAACATCGTAATCACCGGGCATTATTAATGTCCTTCACCGCGTAGTTTAAGGCATCATCGTTCGCGTTCATGAGAGTTCCGCCGTGCTGAACACGGTGTCGAACGACTGGCTGTAGATCACGACACTGCCATATTGAGCGATGTCGATCTCCGGCGGGATTTCATAATTTTGACTGCCGAAGTTACCCAGTAAACGACCAAGATTAATATTGGCATCGTCTTCTTCAACCTCGGCGCGAGTGCGCGGCTCAGGGTTAGCGGATAGCACTACGCGCAAATCAGGGCCGTTGGCGCTGGTGAAACCCTCGAAGCGCATGATTTTGCGATTATCGGCCAATTGGTAGATGGTTACTCGCCCATCGGCCCACCGGATAGGGTCGATGCGTGTGAAGCTGCCAGTTGCCACTACTACCGGCCCATCCATTTCGGGAAGCGACTGCTGCTCTAACGGGACTTCGACTGGCGCGCTTAGAGCGGCTATCAACATCCCTAATGCCATCTCCTGATTGTCCTCGGCCATCGTTAAGAATGTTGCGCGCTGGTCGGTAGGCAACGTTTGAAAGCTGGCTTGAAGATTTTCTGGCAGTCCCGGAAACCCTTGTTCGACAGGTTCGATCATCAAGAACGGCTGCCAAAAGGGAAAGGTATAGGTTGCCAGCACGAACAGCGCCCCAAATACGATGACGATTAGCCGTAAGCGTGTATTCATTCCAGTGACTTATGCACGGTGACTTTCTCGCAGCAGTCACATGACCACCTATGAGCTTTGTCGGTTGAATCTGTGAGTTAGGGTAGCACAAAGTTGCGCGGTAAGCCACATACGATCACGCCTGCGGCAGCGTATTGTAAGCGCATGTAAACGGGGTTATCGACGCAATTCGGATGCAGCGCGTTTAACGATGGCCAGTCGGCATCCAGTAGCCTTGTCCCGGTACTGTGACGATGTACGATGGGCGACGTGGATTATCTTCTAGCTTTTGGCGCAAACGCGAGATGTTCACACGCAGCACCGAGTAGTCGTCTTGATACTGTTCGCCCCAAACTGAGCGCAGCAGTTCAGCATGAGTTACGACTTGACCGGCGCTCCTCATCAACGTCACCAGCAAACCGTACTCGACGGGCGTCAGATGAAGGCGCTGGTTGCGAATGTTGGCCTGCCGCCGCGTCATGTCGAGTTCAAGCTGGCGCACGACCATGCGCGCCTCGGGCTGCGGCGTCCAATCGACGCGGCGCAGGAGTGCTTTCACACGGGCGATCAATTCTTCCGGCTGGAACGGCTTTTCCATGAAGTCGTCCGCGCCTGCTTCCAGCGCGACGACCTTATCACGGTCACGGTTATAGCCACTCATGACGATCATCGGCAGGAACGAGCGTGTGCGAATCTGTCGCAGCACTTCCAATCCGTTGATGTCCGGTAGATTGATGTCTAGCAGCACCAAATCGGGTGACATCGCGGCGATTTCAGCCAGCGCATCTTCGCCACGATCTACGGAGACAGCGTTATAGCCCGCGTGAGCCAGCAAACTGCACACGACCTCAGCGGTATCGTCGTCGTCTTCTACAATCAGGATTTGCCGCGTTTGCTCTTGTAGCGTGACCATAAGTTCGCTCGTTATTCGGTTTGTTAGAGGCGGATAATGATAAGTTCAACTGGTTTGTTGGTTGATACTATCTTACAACAAAACTAACCTGCTGCGCCACCAAAAGTAACAAAAAGGTGGGAAATCGTTTGATTGAAGTTATTTATAATCTAACTTAGAAATTCGCGCAACTGCATTGAGACAATAAAAAAACGCACATCTGTTGATGTACGTCTTTCACTAAGTGGGCGGTACAGGACTCGAACCTGTGACCTACCAGATGTAAACCGGTTGCTCTGCCAATTGAGCTAACCGCCCTTACTTAACTAAAATTATAGCGGTTATTCTGCGAGGTTCAATGCTTAGTTCAGAATAGCCACTCTGGTTTGTCGATACCCGTGTATTCTTGGATCGCGCCGTAAATGTGCTGCACAAGTCGGGAGCTATAAACTCTGATATGGCACATTCCATATAACAGCTTTCGCCCGCGCTGCTGGCTGCTAATTGGTTGGCGATTTACCAATGTTTTCGCAAGACACTCTCTCGGTAAATCAAGAACTCCAAGCCAGTAATTCTCTATTTCGTCAACAGATAGACCATTGTTGTCGTAGCAATTTACGCGAACGACAATTTCGTTTTTCGGAACAAGCAAACTCAGTTGAAGAAATTTCAGGAAGAAGGTCAGCATATCTGCATCGGAATTTGCCAACTCTAAATGGTTCTTTTGTTTTGAACCTTCACCCCAATAGAGCATACAGCCAGCGACATGCAGCGGGTCGTTCTCTCTGGCTTTCGTGCGACCATCTTCCTGATACTGCCGCCGGATTTCTCTGAATTTTAGGATGTTTGCACGGCTGCCGTTGTGCTGACCTTGATAACCGGAATGGCGCTTCTCAAGAACGCTCATTTGATCCGGCGTTAGTTCAAGGTCCACAGACTCGC
>JACMMD010000238.1 GCA_014379235.1 Anaerolineae bacterium | reverse complement strand
TCGACCAAAACGCCGACACGGACGCGATAATCTTGAGTGCTCCAAGTACGGGCAACCTGATTCCGGCGTGGACGGATTTACGAACGGTTGTCGGGCACGGGCCGGAAACATTGAACTTTTTTAGCAAAGAGGCCGATGTCGAGCGCTTCTATCGCGGTGAGATGAGCGCAGAAGAACAAGCGGTGTTCTTCACAGCGAACCGTGTGCGTTATGTTTTCTACGGCGAGACTGAGCGAACACTCGCGGAGATAGACAGCGATGCTCCGCCCACATGGGACGCAGGCATGGCGCGCATTTACGACAGGTCAGGCTATCAGGTTTACGAGGTTATATCGTAGGAGCGACGCGTGCGTCACCCCTACACATGCTCTAGCGTTTGACGACGGCGGGCTGCGCGAAGATCATGCGCCCCGCTTCTTTGTTAATCAGCTTGGTGACGGTCACGTTGATGGTACGATCCATAAAGCTCTTGCCTTCTTCGACCACCACCATCGTGCCATCTTCGAGATAGCCGACACCTTGATCGGACTCGCGCCCTTCCTGAATGATGTGAATCGGGAAGGTTTCGCCGGGGATATAGATCGCGCGCACCGCGTTCGCCAACAGGTTGATGTTCAACACTGTGACGCCTTGCGCTTCGGCCACGCGGTTCAAGTTGAAGTCGTTGGTGAGGATGGGCGCGTTCATCTGCACCGCCAGCGCCACCAGCTTATCGTCGACCTTGTTGAGTTCCTCGATGTCGTCCTCAATGATCTTGAAGGGTAGATCAGACTCGCGTTGCAGCTCGTTCAGCTTGGCCAGTCCGCGCCGACCCCGGTTACGTCGCAGCGTATCCGACGAGTCCGCCACCTGATGCAGTTCCGATAGCACAAAGCGCGGAACAATCATTGAGCCGCCAATGAAGCCTGTTTTGGCAATATCAACGATGCGCCCGTCAATGAGCACACTGGTATCCAACAGCAGCGGGCGGTCAGATGTCATGCTGAAAAGCGGCTTTTTGCGCGTTGTGCCCACTCGATCATTGAGCAGTGACCACAGTTCACGCGCACGGATGCGAAAGATCGTCATACCGAAATAAGCGCCGACGACAGTCAGTATCGCGGGTATGAGATCACCAAACGGGCGTCCGAGCAGCGACAGCGGATATGCCGCCAACAGCGCGATAAACAGCCCGAACATCAGCCCGGCCAGCGCTGCAAACAGGTTTTCGACAGGCTGTTCGGTAATCATGCGGCTGATGAAACGGATGGGACGAACGGTCAGCCAAGGGGTGAGAATGAGGCCGAACAGGATGCCGACCAGAGCGAAAATGAAGGATGTCGCTTCTTGGGGAATGCCCATTTCTTGCGACACATCAATGCCCACACGGGCCCCAACTAATGCAAACACTAACATACCGACGATGCGGGAGACGAAATCAATGGACATGTACTTACTCCCGGATTGCGTTTAGCGTGTGTGACCTGCGAATGAATAGGCGCAGGCTAACACCGCCGAAAACCCAACCCTGATAAAACTCGGTGGGGCAGAATGTTAATATGACACTGGAATTATACGTAGGATAACGAGGATATTCAATTCGAACTCATTCTGACCAGCAAAGCATAGACGATTACGCCGCCATACATCAGCCAGATAAGCACGGAAATCAGCAGCGCTAATCGAAACCAGCGTATCGCCACCAACCCCAACGGTAGCAGTAATCCGTAAAACGCGACGTAGGGCGTGAAGAATAACCACGCCAGTATACCAAGTATGGGGTCGTGCCGCCGAAATGAGCGCCACGCCAGCCACAGTCCGATCAGTATCGAAATCGGCGCGGGTAAGAAATGCAGTGGGGCGACGTTAAATAGACTGTAGGCGTTGCCGCTGATGGTGACAGCTTGCACCGCGTTGAGCATGTTCATGGGCCATGCTCCCCACAGCACGAACGAAACCAGCAGCGCGACCAGCAGCACAATGATGGCTCGTACCAAAGTTCGCCGCTGGAAGCTAAACCAGTAGCCGAAGGCGGCCTGCGGCTTGATGAGTAAGAATATGCCGCTGAACTCAGGCGGCAGCAGCAGACCCAAGTAAACCAGCCATTCGATGTTGAGTTCGAGCGCAGAGTCTAGCGCGACGAACGAGGTCAACGTGACGATCACCGTGCGCGTACTACCGCCGAACTTGAACAGTACAGCAGTGATGACGGCGAAGTAGATGCACGTTTGCATCAGCACCGACATCGGTAGCGGAAACAGATTGAAGAACGCGAACACGAACACGGCCCACGGCGGATACATGAACGTCACGACTTCGTAAGGGTTCGCCAGATTGTTGACCCGCGAGAAGGTGATTGACTGGTCATACCACACGGGAATGAGGTTCGCTTCACGTATCCATATGGCAGCTAACCACCACACGACAGCCAGCACTTGTGACAGGATGAGGGCGCGAATAAGCTGCTGACGGGTCGTGGGTTTACTGACTGCATGGGTCGCAGTCAGGGCGATTTCAGGGACAGCGCTCATCGTTGGTTTAGTCTCGAAGCTGATCTACACTTAGTTCATTATCGCGCATATCCGGGATGCGACAATGCCAGCTTTAGATCAATGCCACCATCAGGTTGTTCGGGCGCTGCAAAAGGCAGGATGGATAATAACCAATCAACCATATAACGTATCTGCTCTTGATCGACAGGTTTATGTTGATGTTCGAGCAGTGCAAAGCGTAAATGGTCATCGAGAACAGATTTTGTTGTTGGAAGTGAAATGTTTCTTAGACAAACTTTCGATCACAACAGAACTCTATATCGCTGTTGGGCAGTATATTTTCTATCGTACAATGCTAAAGGAACTTAATGATGATACACCTTTGTATCTGTCTGTTCCTGAAACAGCATATGTTGAGTTTTTTGATGAAATTGTGCGGCGCATAATGCGGGAAAATCGGATTAAGTTACTTATCGTCGATCTAAAGACGGAGACTATTGTACGATGGATAGAATAGACGAACTCACGGGAATTGTGCGGCGAGAAGTGGAAGATTATGCTTCAGGTAGCTGGAATGCGACAATGCATCCAATCTCTGACGAAGAGCGGCAGAGTTATGCCGTAATTACAGTTACTGACCGTAACCACGTACAGCCGTTTCGTACTCTCGTCACCGTTATGGCGCGCGTGGTTGGGGATACCGTCATCATTGATGGCGACATCACCGATAGACCGCTGGTGAATGAGCTGGTTCGGGCCGGTATCCCACGCGAGAAAATCGTGCTGCTGTACGCTGGTGAACAAGTTCCCGGCCAAGATCAACAAGACATAGGGGTGAGTACAACATAGCTTCACCCCTTACTTGGCGCTGGTTAGGGGTAATTGCGGCTCAATAGGCGCGGATAGGGGATAGTCTCGCGCACATGCGGCAGACCGCAAATCCATGCGACGGTACGCTCAAGTCCTAGCCCGAAGCCTGCGTGAGGAACGCTGCCATAGCTCCGCAGTTCGAGATACCATTTATAAGCCTCACGCGGAATGCCGATTTTCCCCACGCGCTCCTCGATCAGCGCCGTGTCGTAGATACGCTCACTGCCACCTGTGATTTCACCGTAACCTTCGGGCGCGAGCAGGTCAACGCTGCGGCACACTTCAGGACGGCCCTCGACGGGTTGCATGTAGAACGCCTTGAATGCCGACGGATAGTGATACACGAACACGGGTTTGTCGAACATCTCGGCTATCGCTGTTTCGTGTGGGCTGCCGAAGTCGTCGCCCCATTCAATTTGCAGCAGTTCTTTTTGTTCGGGGTCGTCGGTTTCTGCGGCGAGTTTTTGCAAATGCTTGACCGCTTCGTCGTAGGTGATGCGCGCAAACGGCGCGGTGATGGCTTCCAAACGTGAGAGGTCGCGCTCCAGAATCGCCAGTTCAGCCGGATGCTTCTCCAGCACCTTCTTGACGACGTGACCGATGAGTTCTTCTTCCATGTCCATCAGGTCTTCCAGCGAGAAGAAGGCCATCTCCGGCTCAAGCATCCAGAATTCCATCAGATGGCGGCGTGTCTTCGACTTTTCGGCGCGGAACGTCGGGCCGAAACAGTACACTTTGCCGAAGGCGGCCATGTTGGCTTCGTTGTAAAGCTGGCCAGTTTGTGCCAAGAAAGCCGGTTCGCCAAAGTAGTCGATCTCGAACAGCGTGGTGGTTTCTTCGCCCGCCGCTGGCGTAATGATTGGCGTATCGACCAGCAGATAACCATGATCGTCCAGCCAGTTTCGCAGCTCGTGGACGATGGTCGCCCGGATACGCAGGATGGCCCATTGGCGATTGGAGCGCACCCACAAATGGCGATGATCCATCAAGAAATCAATGCCATGCTCTTTGGGTGTGATCGGAAATTCTCCCGACATTTGTACCAACTGCAAGTCTTTCACACCGACTTCAAAGCCGCCGGGGACACCGGGAGCGCGCTCATCGGTGCGTACTGTGCCCGTGATGATGACCGCAGACTCTTGGGTGAGTGTGCGGGCAATATCGAACTGGGCCTCGTCCATTTCTTTCTTAAAAGCGACACACTGCACAACGCCGCTGCCATCGCGCAGCAGTAAAAATTGCAGGCGGCCTTTATCAGTGCGGTTATAAATCCAGCCGCGCAGGGTGACATCCTGCCCGACGTACTGTGCAATATCGCTGATGGTTATCAGTGCTGCCACTCGTGTCTTTTCCTCATGTACATCCGTGCTTGTTTGATAGAGCAGTATTATAGCACAGGCACTTAGCGCAGGGCGGTGTAACGTCCGCTTGGATTAGTGAATTACATTCGTATAGGTTGCCCTAGTGATTGTTCATTATTGCTAAACCAAGTGGCGTATACTGAGTGCAAAGATGAGTTTGTGGATTTCAGCCGAAGACTGACTTGAGAATGTTATACGAATAATGACAAGGCTTTCATATAAAATTTATCTAAAATTTAGTCAAATAGGTCAGCAAGTTAATCAAATTTAAAGATTTGGGCGGTAGGATTTAACCAATACACTCTAAACTTCGACTTATTACCTACACAAATTCCTATGGAGGGATGCCGTGAACCACTTTACGAACTTCCACGTTCAATACTTTGACCTCAAGCGGCATTGGTGCGCGCCTTCGGAAAAATACGCAGGCGGGGACTGCTTGCTGTCTGCGCTTGATGAGGGCTGGGAAGTTGACCCGCTCGTGCGCTGCGAAGACCATTGGCACGCAGGTGTCCGGCGCGTTCCCGTGTACCATTTCACGCTCACCCGTGATGGTGAAGAAATGAAGATGCCCGTCATTAGCAACCCGTTTGTAGAACGCTTTGTGCGTCACTCGGAGTTTCAGCTTGTGCGTATGAACGAGCGCCGCGTGATTGCCCGCAGCTAACGGGTCTAGTGTCTCGAAGCAGAGCTAGGTTTAATCAAAGTCACCGGAGCGGTGGTGGCTTTCCTTTGTAGATTTTACGATTAGCGCGAGAACACTTGTAACTGACGCGCCATTCGAGGCGGGAGCAGCGGCATCAACCGCGCCGTTTCTTCTGCGGTGAACAATCGCAGCGCCAGCAGCGCCGCCGGATAGACTACGAGCGCTACCACCAGAGCCAATAAAGGCTGCATCGACCACCCCAGCACCAACATCAGTATCATCGCTGTCGTCGCCAGCACCGGACGCCATAAAATGTCAAGCCATATAATCGGCCCGAATGCGCCGCGTAGCAGCAGCGCGAACGGCACGAGCAGCGCCGCCTCTGACAGGATCGTGATGATGGCCGCGGCCTTGTAGCCGTACTGCGGCACGAAAATCAAGTTGGCGATCAAGTTGAAGCCCACGGCTAACGCAAAGGCGCGGGTGATACGCCGCTGTAAATCGAGCGCGATCAACACGTACTGCGTCAGGCTGTTGATCCAACCGATGGGGATGCTCCAGATCATCAGTTGCAGCGCGATTGCGCCATCGGGCAGATACTCCGCGCCGCCAAGCAGCGTCGTCAGCGGGTAGGCCAGAAACGTGAACAGCGCCGCCAACGGTAAGGCGATGCTCACCAGCAGCTTGATCGCCAGCGTGTAATTGCGTTTGAGTGCGTCGCGGTCTTCGTGTGCCTGCCGCGACATCAACGGCAAAAGCGCCTGCGTGAAGAACGACGGAATCACGTTCAGCGCCGACAGCCATTTGTAAGCCACACCGTATTGCCCGACCATCAAGTTGCCGTGCATCGCTTCGATAATCACGATGTCGATTTGAAAGAAGATCGTCGCTAAAAAGTGATTGAGCATCAGCGGCCAGCTTTGGCCAGCCATGCCGCGCAGCAGCGGCATATCAAGGACGCGGCCCTGTTGTATGGATGCCTGTTGTAGGGGTACCTCGCGAGGTGCCCCTACAGACTTCAACATACCCCGCCCCAAGTAGAACAGCACTGACAGCGTGATGATGTTGGTGAGGATGCTCACGCCCGCCAGCCCGACGAAGCCTATGCCTGCCAGCAGCACGACCAGCCCGAACACCGCTTTGCACAGCGTGGCGATGGTGGCAACTACCGCCGGGACTTCGGCGCGCTCGAAGCCATAGAACAGCGCCGTTAAGCCGGTGCTGAGGCTGTTGGGCAGTAGACCAACGTACAGCAGACCAATCGCCAGCAGCGCTTCGGGGCGCAGCGGCGGGTCGATCAAGTTTTGCCGTGCTGATATAAACAGCACGAGCGGTATCACGCCGACGACAGCCAGCACCAAGCGTAACGCGCTGGTGTTCCAGAACAGGTGCGCGGCGCGCTCACGGTTGCGGGCGACTTCCCGCGTCAGGAACAGGTTGAGGCCGAAGTTGGTGAGGATGTCGAACCACACGAAGATGACGATGGCGTATTGGTAATCGCCCGAATCCGCCGGGCCGAGGACGCGCAGCATCACGGCGGCGAAAGCGAAGTCGATGCCGCGATTGAACAGATTCAGCAGAATTGGCGCGACGCTGTTGCGGGCCACAATCGAGGCTTGATTGGCGTCTTTATCCGGCGGGGCGATCATCAGCCGCCACAGCCAGATGCCCAACAGCAGCAGCACCAGCACAAAGCTGATGAACGACGCGAACAAACCGACTTGAAAGCTGGTCGGGCTGTAGACGAGGCGCACCGTCCAATCGCCCGCTTCGGAAAGACGAGCGCCAATGAAATTTTGATTCATCAAGAATAGGTCGAGGGGCCGCTCGTCCTGCTGATCGCTTCCCTGTGGGCGAATATAGGCGCGCCAGCCGGAAGAAAATGATTCGCTTACCACTAATGCCGCAGATGATTGTGAAAGCGTAACGTCGATTAGTAATTCGCGTCCGGTATCGCTAGTTATGTCTGCAAAATCGTAAGCGGAATCGAAGGCAGAAGGTCTACGGATTTCGTCAATGTGAACATTATTTAAGCCGAGATAAACGCGCGGCATCGATAGCGGGTTTTCATAGATATGTACGGCTCGATCTTCGTAGACCAGCGGATAGCCTTCTAGTTCGGTTGTGGTGTGCGTGATGATGTAGCGCACGTTGAGTAAATTCAACGCTTCAGCACGTACGTTGTCGAGGTCAAGGTCAGGCTGCCCATACGGAAATGGCGGAAGAACTTCGCGGTAATCGAAGTCGATGCCAGCGGCGCGTTGATAGTCGGTGTACAGCGGCGCGATGCGATTGTAGTCAAGCTGTACCTGCGGGG
>JACMMD010000237.1 GCA_014379235.1 Anaerolineae bacterium | reverse complement strand
GGGCCATGTGGCGCGCATGGCTGTGCCCGATATTGCCGACTGGTGTTCGGTGGAACTGGTTCAAGAGGATGGTTCGCTTGAACAGGTGGCTGTCGCCCACGTAGACCCGGCAAAGGTTGTATGGGCCAAAGAACTGCGCCTGCGTTACCCCCCCGATCCGACAATCACGGACCAAGGTCTGTTCCATGTGCTGCAAACGGGCGCATCCGAGTTTTACCCGCTTATCACGGACGCTATGTTGGAAGAATCGGCGCGGTCAGCCGAACATTACCAGATCATGCGCGACATCGGCTTTACGTCGGCAATGGTGGTGCCGCTAGAGGCGCGTGGACGCATCCTCGGCGCGCTGACATTCGTTTCGGCAGAAGGCAAGCGTCAGTACGACCAGACGGATTTGACACTGGCCGAAGAACTTGGACGGCGCGCAGGTCTCGCGGTGGATAATGCCCGCCTGTACCGTGAAGCACAAGCGGCCCGCGAAGCCGCCGAAGCCGCGCAGCAGCGCTTACACTTCTTGGCTGAGGCCAGCACGACACTTGCGGCCAGCCTCGATTATGAAACGACGTTGAAAAGTCTGGCGCAGTTGGTCGTCACGCATATAGCCGATTGGTGCGGCATCGATGCCCCCGGCGATAACGGCGAGTTCCGGCGGCTGGCCGCTGTTCATCGCAATGCAGAAAAGCAGCAGCTTATCGAGCAAATGCGCCAGCGCTTCCATGTGTCGCCGGATGCGCCGATTGCCTACCCGTTCGTGCTGCGTACCGGACAGTCTGAACTGATACCGGAAATCCCGGCTGAGGTCGTCAACGCGAACACGCCCGATCCTGAAGCGCTCGAAATCGTGCAGCGCATCAATATGCGTTCGACGTTGTGCGTACCGCTGGTCGTGCGCGGCGAGGTGTTCGCCGCGTTGTCGATGGGTATCAGCGAATCCGGGCGGCGCTACAATGAGACCGATCTAGCATTGGCGCACGAACTCGCCCGCCGTGCCGCCATCGCTATCGACATTGCGTGGCTGTACGCAGAAGCACAGCGCGAAATCGAGCGGCGTACAGAAGTCGAAAACGACCTGCGCCGCAGCGAAGAACAACTGCGTTTGGTCACGAATTCGCTGCCCGTGTTGATCTCCTACGTCGATTCATCCTACCGCTATCGCTTTACCAACTATGCCTATCGAGAATGGTTTGGGCTGTCGTCGGAAGATATCTACGGCAAAACCATGACTGAATTGGTAGGCGAAGCGGTTTTTGAAAGAGTGCGCCCCTATGTCGAGCAGGCGCTGGCCGGCGAAGGCGTGACTTACGAAGCCCTTCTCCCTTATGCAAGGGGAGAACGTTATGTCTCCGTCAGCTACGTGCCGCGCCGCAATGAGGCTGGCATCGTGGTCGGCTTTTATGCGCTGGTCAACGACATCAGCGAGCGCCAGCGCGCCGAAGAAGAAATACGCCAGCGCAACGAAATCATCGAGATCGTCAGCCGCGTTGGCCAGCGCATGTCGGCGGAACTCGATTTGCAAAATCTGGTACAAATGGTCACCGACGCCGCTACTGAACTCACAGGCGCGGAGTTCGGCGCGTTCTTCTATAACTTAATTGACGAGCGCGGCGAATCTTATACGCTGTACACCATCTCCGGTGTCCCACGCGAAGAGTTCTCGCGCTTCCCCATGCCGCGCAATACAAAGGTGTTCGCGCCCACGTTCGACGGCGAGGGTATCGTCCGGCTGGACGACGTGCGGAAAGACCCGCGCTATGGCCAAAACGATCCCTATTTCGGAATGCCAGAAGGACATCTTCCTGTCGTCAGTTATTTGGCTGTGCCTGTCCTGTCGCGTTCCGGCAAAGTGTTGGGTGGGCTGTTCTTTGGGCATCAAGAGGCCGGTGTATTCACCGAGCGCGAAGAAGGCTTGGTCGCTGGCTTGGCGGCTCAAGCGGCGATTGGTATGGATAACGCCAGTCTCTTCCTCGAAGCTCAGGAGCAGCGTCAGCAGTTGCAAGTGACGCTATCCAGCATCGGTGATGCCGTGATCGCTACGGATACGAGCGGGCGTGTGACGTTCATGAATGCCGTCGCTCATGAAATTACGGCTTGGGGCAGCGAAGCCATCGGTGAAAAACTGGAAACGGTTTTCCATATTATCAATGAAGCCAGCCGCGAAATTGTCGAAAATCCGGTCATCAAGGTACTGCGTGAGGGCATGATCGTCGGGCTGGCGAACCATACGCTGCTGGTGGCTAAAGATGGCCGCGAAATCCCGATTGACGACAGCGGCGCGCCCATTCGCAATGAAGATGGCCAACTGGTCGGCGTGATTTTGGTCTTCCGGGACATTGGTGAACGCCGTCTGATCGACAACCTGCTGCGCTCCACGCTGGAACGAACGCAGGAACTTTACGAAATCAGTCAGCGCATCGGTTCGGCCTACACCATCGAGGACGTATTGAAGGCCCTACTCAACAGCAGCTACCTTGAGCCTGCCAGCCGTGCCGCGCTGTTAGCTTTTGATCGGACATGGAGCGACATCCCGCCGGAAAGCTATGAATTATTAGCCCTCGCACCGCAGGAAGCCAGCCCGTTCGAGTACGTGGGGATGCATGTTCCACTACGTAACGAATTTATGCTGTTCACTCGTGACGAGCCGACAGTTATCACGGACATCGACTCCAGTACCATAGACCATTATACGCGCAGCCAATTGGCGCAGTTTGGTACGCGCAGTTTTATCACGTTCCCACTGGTCGCTGGCGGCAAATGGTACGGGATGCTGCAACTGCACTTCCCGCAGCGCCACAGCTTGACGGAAGAAGATATCCGCTACATTCGCGGTTTGGTCGATCAAGCGGCGGTGGCTATCGACAATATTCGCCTGCTCGAAGCTGAAGCCAAAGCGCGTCGCGCAGCCGAGAAGGCCGATGAACTCAAGCTCAAGTTTTTAGCTATGATCTCGCACGAACTCCGTACCCCGCTCACGTCGATCAAAGGCTTTGCGACCACACTGCTGGCTGAGGATGTGCAGTGGGACGCGGGCAGCGAACGCGATTTTCTGGAGATCATCAGCACCGAATCCGATAAGCTCACTGATTTGATCGAACAGCTTCTTGACCTGTCACGTTTGGAAGCGGGTACGCTGCGGATTCTGGCTGAGTCGCAGTCGGTTCAGGCCATCTTCGCCGCCACGAACATGCAGTTAGAGTCCGTGACACCAGAGCATCGCTTGAGTTTCGATCTGCCTCAAGATCTGCCGTCCGTTCTGGCTGACCGGCAGCGCATTGGCCAAGTGCTGACCAATCTCGCGGGCAATGCGGCCAAGTTCGCGCCCGAAGGCACAACGATTACCATCACCGCCCGGCGCAGCGATAACGAGGGTTTACAGAACAGCGCGGCGACGATGGTGCGTATCGACGTGAGCGATGAAGGAATGGGCATCCCGATCAGCGAACGCGAATTGGTGTTTGAGGCCTTTCAGCAGGTAGTCGAACACAGTCAAAACAAGGGCGCGGGTTTGGGCTTGGCCATCTGTCGCGGCTTGATCGAAGCGCACGGCGGGCGAATCTGGATACAAGACCGTGAAGGCCCCGGCACAACCGTTTCTTTCACGCTGCCGATTGCGCTGCACATCGCTGACACCGACGAGATGAATGCGGCTGGTAAATAAACCGCTGATGGTAGGAGCAGGTCTAAGCAAACGAAGTTTGCCCCTGCCCCTACACATAGACGATGGAGTCTAGCGCACAGTCAGGTTGCCGACGCCGCCCGCGTAGTTGAGGACGATCTTGCGCTCGGCTTGGGCGAAGCCGGGAGTTTCCCACGTACCATTGTTACCGAACGGGAAGTCATCGTTCTTGGTGCGGCTGAAGTTGGCCGGGACTTTGACGCTGCCGAGTCCGTTGACAGCCTTCAACTGTACCGCCGCGCCTTCGGGCAGTTCAATCGTCACCGAACCCACGCCGCCGCGAATATCGGCTTTCACGTCCGCGCCCGGTTGGATGAGCAGGGATACCGCGCCCGCGCCGCAGTTCAACGTCAGGTCAACCTCTGCGCCGTCGGTGATTTCCACAGCGGATTCGCCCGTGCCATTGTTGACATCAGCGGCGTAGCGCTTGGCGGCGGCGGGCAGTCCGAGTTTCGTTCTGCCTGTGCCGCTGTTCAACTTGAACGAGGCCAAACGCAGTTCACGCAGGTCGAGCGAATTATTGGTGACGCCCGTGTTGATTTCCAGATCGAGCAGCACATCGGGGTTGAGGCGCACGTCCCAACGCAGATCAGCGCGCTTGGTGAACGCACTGCGCGCCTGACTCAGCGTATCACGCGCCGAGCCGATGAAGTCACGCGGCGTTTGCCCCAGTCGAATCAGCTTGCGCTGGCCGTCGCTGCGAACGTTGAAGTCAACGTCGCCAACGTGGGTCACTTCGGCGTCAATGAGAGACTGGCTCTCGGCTTCGGCGCTGGCGCGTACATCTGTCGCGCCGATGGTCAGGTCGAGCTTGACCTGTGCTGATACCGCGCCGTCAACCGGTTCGCTGAAGGTGCTGGTTTTTGTTTTGTCATCGCCGGAAATGCCCGCCGCTTCCAACACCTGCCCGACGCCTTCGCCAATGGTGTCCGCCAGATGGTCGAACGAGAACGACCATTCAGTTTCGTAGCGTTT
>JACMMD010000236.1 GCA_014379235.1 Anaerolineae bacterium | reverse complement strand
GCGATGGCGCCGGCGCAGATGGGCAAGCAGGAAGCGCTGAAGAAGTTCACCACCGATCTGACCGAGCAGGCGAGAGGCGGCAAGATGGATCCGATCGGAGAGTTTAATTTGCTGCCGGATTTGAGCGTGGCTGAAAACGTGCTGCTTAACCGTGAACCGCGCCGCCGCTTTGGCCTCATCGACTGGAAGGCGCTCAACCAGCGCACCCGCGAATTGATGGCGCTGCTGGAAACCAATATCGACCCCGAAACACCCGTCAGCGAATTGAGTGTCGCGCAGCAGCAGATTGTCGAAATCGTCAAAGCGCTGGCTATCGATGCCCGTCTGATTATCATGGACGAACCAACCGCCGCGCTCAACCCTGTCGAAGTCGGACACTTATTTAGTGTGGTCGAGCGCCTCAAAGCGCGGGGCAGCGCGGTTATTTTCATCTCGCACCGCTTGGATGAAGTGTTCCACATCAGCGAACATATCACCGTGCTAAAAGATGGTCAGGTCGTCGGCAGCAGTCCGGCGACGGACATGAACCGCGAAGAAGTTGTACGCTTGATGGTCGGGCGGCAGTTGCAAGATATTTTCCCGCCGCTGGCAAGGCGCACCCGCGAGACACCGATCCTCGAAGCCAACAACCTCACCACGCCGCGACTGCGAGACGTGTCGTTTAAGATGTATCCCGGCGAAATATTGGGCATCGCGGGGCTTGAGGGTCACGGCCAGCGCGAACTGGCGCGGGCGCTGTTCGCGCTTGAGCCGATGTCACGCGGCGAACTGCGCTTGAACGGTCAGCCGTTACGTCTGCGCCACCCCGAAGATGCGATTAGCGCCGGAATCGTGTTCATCAGCGATGACCGCAAAGGCGACGGGTTAGCGCTGCCGCTGGCGGTGCGCGAAAATGTCGCGCTGCCCAACCTCGACATCGTGAGCCGTTTCGGGTTCGTCTCCGGTCAGCAAGAACGCGGCATCGTCAGCAAAGTCGTCGAGGCATTGAGCGTGAGAACGCCGTCGATTGAACAGCAGGTGCGCCTGTTGAGCGGCGGCAATCAGCAAAAAGTTGTGCTGTCGAAATGGCTGGTGGGCACGCCGAAAATTCTGGTATTTGTCGAGCCGACGCGGGGTATCGACGTGGGCGCGAAAGTCGAAATTTATCGGCTCATGGGCGAACTGGCCCGCGAAGGCGCGAGTATTTTAATGGTATCGAGCGACCTGCTGGAACTGCTCGGCATGAGCGGGCGCGTGTTGGTCATGCGCGAAGGCGCAGTCACCGCCGAACTCAGCGCCGCCGAAGCCAACGAGGAAAGTATCATGCGCGCCGCGACAGGAACAGCCAATGGTTAGCACAGCCGTCACGAACAACAACAAACCGCGAGCGGGCTTTTTCTCACGCATATGGCGCAACCAGCGCGATCTAGTGGTGATTTACGGGCTGCTGGTGGTGATTATCATCGTGTCTGGCATCGTATCTGAACCTTTCTTAAGGCTGTTCAATATCCAGCGCCTCATCGCGCAGATGACGACACTCGCGCTGGTGGGCATCGGCATGTCGTTCGTGCTGCTGACAGGCGGCATCGACCTGTCGGTTGGCTCGGTGGTCAGCCTTGTGGGAACGGTCATTCTCGCTGTTCTCAACCATTTACCCCCCTTGCTTGGCGTGGCAGTTGTCGAAGGGGAAAATCCGTCCCCAATTTTCCTGCTGATAGCGATTCTGGCCGGGCTGCTGGTCGGTGTGATCGTCGGCGCGATCAACGGCTTTGCGATCACGCGCTTTCGCGTGTCGCCGTTCATGGCTACGCTGGCCACCCTTTCCATCGTGCAAGGACTGGCGCTGATTGTGAGCGTGAATTTCGTGGGCACGGCCACACTACCGCGCGAATTTGGCGAGGTATTCACGGAAAATATCGGCCCGATCCCGATCCCGCTGATTATCATCGTGATCGCTACAGTGATTGCCGCGTTTATCTTGCGCCAAACGCCGTTCGGGCGGCACATCTACGCGGTTGGCAGCAACGAAATCGCTACACGGCTTTCCGGCATGGCGACAGACCGCATCAAAATGAGCGCCTACGTCATCTCCGGCTTAATGGCGGCGCTGGCGGGCGTATTCACGACAGCGCGCACGTTATCCGGTAATCCGCTGATTGGCGAAAGTATCCCCTTCGAGGCCATCACGGCGGTTGTGCTGGGCGGCGTGAGCCTGTTCGGCGGGCGCGGCTCGATCTACGGCACGATAGCAGGCGTGATTATCATCAGCATCCTCGGTAACATGCTCAATCTGCTGCGTATCCCCAGCGATTATCAATACATCATGCGCGGCTGTTTGCTGGTGCTGGCGGTGACGATCTACAGCCGTCGAGGTCGGGGATAATGAAAGCCAGCGGCCCGTTCCTGCTTGGCATCGACAACGGCACGTCGTTCGTCAAAAGTGTGGCCTTCGACCTGAGCGGGCGCGAGATCGCCATCGCCCGCCGCGAGACACCGGTTATCAGTTTGCATCCCAACTGGTCAGAGATGGATATGCGCGTCTCGTGGTCATTGTGCGCGGAAACCATCGCGGAAGTGGTGGCCGCTGTCGGCGCGGAGACCATCGCGGCGGTAGGAATTTCGGGGACGGCCTGCGGCGTTTGGGCCGTCGATGCCGATTTGCAGCCCATCCGTAACGCCATCTTGTGGAACGATGGCCGCGCCGCTGAAATCATCGCGGAGTGGCAAAGCAACGGCGTAACGGCGCATATCTTCGAGTTATCGGGCAACGCGCTGTTTCCCGGTTATCCGGTAGCGGCGCTGCGCTGGCTGATGGCCCATGAGCCGCAAAACTTCGAGCGCATCCGCTGGTATCTGCATCACAAAGATTGGCTGCGCCTGTGCCTGACGGGTGAAATCGCCACCGAGCAAGCCGACTCGTCGTACTTCCCCGGCGATATTCGCGGGCGTGGTTTCAGCGACGAACTGCTCGACATCACGGGCTTATCGGGCTTTCGTGATAAGCTGCCGGAGATACTGCGTTCGCACGATGTCGCGGGCACGATCACGGCGCCAGCGGCGGCGCAAACGGGTTTGCGAGTCGGTACGCCCGTGATCGCCGGAGCGGTTGACGTGGTGGTTTCGACGCGTGGCGGCGGCGCGTTTCG
>JACMMD010000235.1 GCA_014379235.1 Anaerolineae bacterium | reverse complement strand
ATGACCAGTATAGACGCAGGTGAAGAAAATGGGTTGGCTGAGGATGGCAAAAATCCCGTCGTCCCCGAACTGGCTATTTCTTTCTAAAGAAATTACGCCGTGTTCATATAGATTTGACTGAATAGCGTCTTCAACTTCTTGAGGCGCTATTTTGTTTTCCCCAAGTACGATTGCGAAATCACCGTAGAGTACAACCGCCAGTTTTTTCCGCCGTAAACGAACACGCGATCAACGACCTTGGCAATTAGTTGTTTACGAGCGTCTTCTGGATTGTCGAGGTTGGTACATTCATTCCAGTAGATGCGGAAGTTTTGAATCAGGTCTGTTGCTTCGGTTAGCTCGTCGTAATCGATTGGTCGCAATGCCTCGATTTCCTGTTGCAACTGGCGACGTTTCTCGACATAAGCCTCTTTATCGATAAAACTTTGCTCCCAACTCAAGTCAATCCGCTCAACGATCTTGCCGATTTCTTCCATGCGTCCGAGCGAAGCGGCATTTTCCAGTCGTCGACGGACTTCAAATTCAATGCGCTCACGGAAATCCTCTGGAATGACCATCTCGGACAGGATTTCAACGATTTGTTCATCGAGGACATCGGAATGAACACCGCGTTGCCCACACTTCTCATACCCTCGTTCTTGCGCTATACAACGGTAGTAGGTAATTCCGTTCTGATTCTGAAAATAGGGATGCATCCTGCCGTAGTTATCATCGTTGAGTCCATGCGGTTTACCTGCGATACAACGAGCGCAATAGACACGATCATGCAAAACGAAGGTACGCATCAGTGGTTTTCCGATAAGTAGCGGCGTATGCACGAACGTTCTGGCACATCTCAAAAAGTGCATCGGTGATAAATGCTTGATGTCTCCCTTCATACCATTCGGAGCGATGGCGTTTGGTGGCTCGGCGTTGAAATGCAACGCGAGCGCCGCTGCGAGGCGGCGCTGATAGTCAGTCAATTGCTTGACAGAGCGTTGGAATTGCTATAAAGTCTGCCCTGTCCTACAACTGGACATCCGAACATCGGATGGAAGCTAAAAGATTTTCACCCAAATAGTGTCGTTGTTTAGGTTCAAAAAGATACTCTTGACCAAAGTTCGCGTTAGAGACTATAGGCTGCTGTCCACTCCCTACAGCGGCGTTACCACTGTTGAAGAACGATACTTACTTCGTGTGTTACTGCTGGCCTCATCCCTGTATCAAACAACTGCTCAACTAAAGCTATGAAAACGAACCGGGTACGCGAGAAAATGCGGGCCGGTCAGCCAACTATCGGCTGTTTTCTGGGCTTGGGCAGTCCAAACGTCGCGGAACTGCTGGCCCATGCTGGCTTCGATTGGCTGGTGATCGAAACCGAGCATAACGGGCTGGATTCCGCCGAAATTCAACACATGCTAATGGCGATCAATGGAACGGAGACTGTCGCGCTGGTGCGTATCCCGTCGTCCAATCCGGTCTTTATCCAGCGCGGGCTAGATATGGGCGCGCTCGGTATCGTTGTTCCGTTAGTGAAAACGGCTGATGAGGCGCGGGCGATTGTGAGCGCCACGCGCTTTCCGCCGCAGGGCACACGGAGTTTCGGGCCCCTGCGCGCATCACACTACGGTATGGACAACGCCGATTATCTTGAGCGCGCCAATGACAATATCATCGTGGCGCTCATCCTCGAAACCAGAGAAGCCGTTGAGGATTTGGAAGCAATCGCTTCCGTACCCGGCGTTGATGCGCTGTATCTGGGCCCGTTCGACCTGTGCCTCTCGTTGGGATTAAACCCGATGCATCAGCCGTACCCGCAGATTGAGACCATCATGGAAAACATGGTCGCTGCGGCGCGCAAACATGGGTTCGCGGCGGGTATCGGGGCAAGCACACCCGAACAACTTCGTCAAAGACGTGCTGAGGGATTTACGCTTTTGGGTTATGGCCCCGACTACTACTTACTGGTAGAGGCAGCACGCGCCGGGATAGCGGCTTTCCCGCGATGAAAGCTGAATTTCGCTCAAGCCATCGAATTCATTAGTGAGAGGAGTGCATCGGTGTAGAGAAAGCGATGCGGTAAGGATTAGCCTTCAATAACACCAATTTAAATAAGGAGTTTAACCATGCAGCGTAAAATCATTTTAGTTCTTGTGTTGATCGCCACGCTTCTTTCGTTTGGGATTGTCGTCCAAGCTCAGGATGCCGAGCCGCTTGATCTGGTTCGCGTCGGCCTCAGCGGCGCGATTGGAAATCTCGACCCGGCGCTGTCGCAGGCCGCACCCACCTACCAACCGGCTGTGCTTATTGGTGGGCAGCTTTTTCGTTTCGACGGAGATCGCCAGCCGCAGCCTGATCTCGTTGAGTCGTGGGAAGTTTCCGAAGACGGCCTTACCTATACCATGACGCTCCACGAAGGGCTGATGTTTTCAGATGGCTCGCCGCTGACAACAGAAGACGTGGTGTTCGCGTGGGAACGCATTCGTGAAGCAGCCAGCACGAACAAAGTCTTGATCCTCGGTGTAACAGGACTCGAAGCGCCTGATGATCTCACGCTGGTGTGGACGCTTAGTTCACCAGAGCCGGAGTTTCTCCAGTTCTTCGGCTTCCAGTTCTTGCTCATCCATCCAAAAGCGCTTATCGAAGCCGATGAAAATTATTGGGCGCATCCGGTGAGCGCTGGCCCCTATGTCCTGACCGACTGGATTCCCGGTTCGCCTACCGCGCTGCTGGTCGAGAACCCCAACTACGTTCACGGCCCGATGATGATTCACCAGATCGAAGTCGTATCTGTGCCTGATCTCACATCACGCACACTCCAGTTAGCGCAGGGCGACCTCGATTTCGTGTTCGACCTCGCGCCCTCGGTTCGCGGCATCATCTCGGATGACGTGAGCACCTTCCCGCATCCTATCGCTGGCATGTATCACATCGTTTTCAACCTCAACTTGCCAGAAGACCACCCATTGATGAACCGCGATGTCCGCGAGGCTATATCGCTGGCGATAGACCGCGACACCATCAACCAGCGCGCCTTTTTCGGAATATCCGCGCCCGCAACCAGCTTTGTTTACCCCGGTGTCCCCGAACAACTGAACAACCTGCCCAACGGCGGTCAGCGTGATCTGGAAGCTGCACAGGCGCTTCTTGCGACGACACCTTTCGCTGATGGATTTGAGTTCACGCTCGGCGTGTGGGGAACGCGGCCCGGCTGGCGTGATGCGACGCTGGTCATTCAAGAAAATCTCCGCGACTTGAACATCACCGCCAACATCGAGTCGATGGAAGATGCCGTTGCAATCAATCAGCTTAATACAGACACCTATCAAGCGCAGTTCTCCGGCAACGCAACCTATCCAGTGCGCCCCTTCCTCGGCAACCTGTTCTATCCGGGCAGCTCATGGACGGAGTGGGCGAGCTACAGCAATCCTGAAATGACGGAACTGTTCGACTCGATCAACTTAGAACTCGATCCTGAAAGACGGCTGGAGATTTTTCACTCCATTCAGGAACTTGCCTATCAAGACCTGCCGTTTATTCCGATTTCCGAGCGCGTGGTTCTCAGCGGAACGCGCCTGCCAGAAGAACTGATCGGGGCAGTGCGTCCCGGTGAATACCTGTACGTGCAAACCGTCGCTGAAGCCAATCAATAGTTCGTGTCGAGAGTCGGGGCGAAGCGTACCTCGCCCCGACTCGTTTTCTGAAAAGGATAGGCGTCTATTTTGAGGAGCGTATTCTCTCGCCTGACGAGAAGTTCCGTCGTGAGGAGCTTAGGTCGAGCATTACTGGTTGGGTTTGGCATCATGGTGCTGGCTTTTATGCTCATCCGTTTTATCCCCGGCGACCCCGTTGCTATTCTGTTGGGCGATCAGGCAACCGAAGAAAGCGTCCGCCAGTACCGCGAACTCCTTGGGCTGGACGGTACGGTTTTAGAACAGTTCATGTCTTACGCCAGCGGCTTGCTGCAAGGCGATCTCGGCAAATCGATTGTGACGCGCCAGCCAGTTTCACAAACGGTGGCCATACGTCTGCCCGTGACTCTGTGGTTGATCGCCGTCACGGTGGTGATGGCCTTGTTGATGGCGCTGCCGTTGGGCGTTCTGGCCGCGATTTATCAACGCAGTTGGTTTGGCTATGTGTTCCGCGTCTTTGCTTCGGTTTCGCTGGCGACTCCGGTTTTCTTTTCCGGCGTGGTTGCGATTCTATTATTTTCCATCGCGCTTGGCCTTGCGCCCGTGGCCGGTTATCGAGCGGGTTTTCCAGCCAATCTACGCTATCTGTGGCTGCCCGCGTTTGTGTTGTGCAGTGTACTCGTGCCGATTCTGGCGCGTGTGCTACAAAGCTCGATTGCCGACACGCTTGAACAGGAGTTTGTCGAGAGCGCCATCGTGCGCGGACTGCCGAGACGTATTCTGGTATGGCGCTATCTACTGCGACCATCGTTAGCCCCGACTATGGCCCTCGTGGGCTATATGGTCGGCGCGCTGCTCGGCGCGGCGGTTGTGGTCGAGTTGGTCTTCAACCTGCCCGGTATTGGCACGGCCCTGATTGAAGCCGTGTTAGGGCGTGATTACACGATGGTTCAGGGTATTCTTTTGGTCTTCGGCATTATTGTCGTTCTGGTTAGTTTCGTGTCCGATGTCATCAGTGGATGGCTTGACCCGCGAACGAAGCTGTCGTGAGGATCGCTAAGTTGTCCAGCTTACGCCAGCTTCCAATTGAGGGGATTTTAGGCGGCGGCATCCTGCTGCTGATCGTCTTACTGAGTGTCGCCGTGCCGCTACTCAGTCCCTACGACCCGCTCATTAGCGCAGGCGAGCCGCTTTCAGCGCCTAGCCCTGAGCATCTTTTCGGGACAGACCAGCTTGGCCGCGATATTTTCACGCGCACGTTCGCAGCCGCACAGCTTGACATCATCCTCGCGTTGGTCGGTGTGGCCATCCCGCTGCTGATTGGCACATTTATAGGGGCCATCGTTGGCACCACGCGCAATCCTATCATTAGCTCGCTGTGGATGGTCGTCGTTGACAGCATCAATGCGTTCCCGCTGATCGTGCTGGCAATCGCCATGATCTCGGTGCTTGGGCAGGGTGTGGAAGGCATCATTGTCGCGCTGGCCGTGACGAATTGGGCGCGCTATGCCAAGCTGGCCCGGTCACGCGCCCTTGCGCTACGTGAGGCGGATTTCATCCATGCAACTTTCGTGCTCGGTTATTCCCCTTTGCGCGTTCTCGCACGGCACATTGTCCCCAACGTTTACTCGACAACCCTCGCCTATGGCCTGAGCGATTTTGTGATCGTGATCGTCACCGTCGCGGGGCTGTCTTTTCTCGGCATGGGGGTGCGCCCGCCGATGCCGGAATGGGGTTCGATGATGAGCGAAGGGCGGCTGTATATCACGATAGAATGGTGGATTACCGTCTTTCCCGGTCTGGTTCTGTCTGTGACTGCGATTGGCGTGGCGCTGCTGGCCGAGGGCGTAGTGAATATGTCCAGAGGGGACAAGTAGGTGGATTTAGAGAGTAACCTTCAGCAAATGACTGCGACTGCCGCGCCTAATCCGCTGCTTGAAGTCGAGGATTTGAAAGTGAGCTTCCGCACCAAACGCGGGCTGCTGCCCGTCATCGACAGTGTAAACGTGACGCTGAACGCGAATCAAGCGATGGGCATCGTAGGCGAGTCCGGTTCGGGCAAGACGATGTTGTGCCGCGCATTGATCGGTACGCTGTCCCGGCATAGCGCGGTGATTACGTCGGGCAAACTCCTGTTTGATGGTAACGATCTGGCAAACGCGCCCGACCACACATGGCGGCAGGTGCGAGGTCGTCATATCGGCTATGTGCCTCAGAGTTCGCTGGCCGGGCTTAACCCCGTGCTGACAGTTGGTACGCAGTTGATCGAATCCATTCGCGTGGTCAAATCAATCGGGCAGCGCGAAGCCGAACGCGAAGCTCTGGAACTGCTGGAACGGGTACATATTGCGCGGGCCCCACAGGTACTGAAGGCCCGTTCCCCGGAACTTTCCGGCGGGATGCGCCAGCGTGTGATGATCGCCGCCGCGATTGCCCAGAAGCCCGAACTACTGGTTGCCGACGAACCTACTACCGCCCTCGATGTGACCGTGCAGCGAGAAATCTTGAACTTGCTGAAAAGCCTACGTCAAGACTTGGGTATGGCGCTTATTCTCATCTCGCATGACCTCGCAGTGATTGAAGAGATGTGCGAAAGCATGGTCGTCATGTATGCGGGCGCGTCCATTGAAAGTGGGACAGTCGAGGCGCTAGTGAACACTTCGCGCCATCCTTATACGCGAAGTTTGCGCGCATCGAGGATAGATCGCGCGGTGCCGGGTCAGGACATTGAAGCGATTTCCGGCGACCCGCTGACGGTGGGTAACTGGCCGGCAGGCTGTCGGTTCTGGCCGCGCTGTCCGTTAGGGGACGATGCCTGTCAGCACGGCCAGCAGCCCGCACTTGCTCCGGTGGCGCGACAGCTATCGGCCTGTATTTACGCAGATCGGATCGAGAATTGAGCGCAAGCCTGCTCGAAGCAAAAAATATCACCGTACAGTTCGGACATGGCGCGAATGCCTTCAACGCTCTGCACGACGTAAACTTCGTGGTTCAATCCGGCGAGGCCGTCGGCATTGTTGGAGAGAGCGGCAGCGGCAAGACGACCCTAGCGCGGGTGCTGGTTGGCTTGCAGACACCGACGATAGGCGAAGTCTCGATTGAAGGTACGCGGGTCTTTAGTCCAGACCTCAATCACCGGATGCCGAGAAGCGAGCGCTGGAAAGCGCAGATGATCTTCCAAGACCCTTATTCATCGCTCAACCCACGAATGCGCGCCGTTCACGCCGTCGCGGAAGCCGTTCACGTCTGGCAAGGGCTATCGAGACGGGAAGCTGAAACCGAGGCCTTGCGCCTGCTGCAAGCGATGGGTATCAGCAGCGATCAGGCGCAGCAGTTCCCGCGATCTCTTTCAGGCGGCCAGCGTCAGCGCGTTAGTGTGGCGCGGGCATTAGCGCCCAATCCAAAGGTGCTGATTGCCGATGAGCCTACCTCAGCGATTGACCAATCGGCGCAGGCGCAGCTTCTCAACCTGCTGCGGCGGCTGCAAAAAGACCGCGACTTAACCATCGTGTTTATCTCGCACGATCTGAGTCTGGTACGCTATCTGACGACGCGCGTTTACGTCATGCAAACAGGCAGCGTCGTCGAAACAGGCAGCACCATGAGCGTTTTCGAGCAGCCCCAGCATCCCTATACGCGCCTGCTGTTAGACTCAATTCCAGCGCGAGGAAATTAACATCGCTTTTTCGATCAAGATATCGTTAAGTTGGCTAAGTCAACAAGGTTTTTCGGCTCGGTTGGGATTTCGTTGAGCGTCGGTTAACCCTCTTCGATCCCACCGCACCTGTTTCTGTCCCAAACTTTTGTTTGATGTCCGGTGGCTAGGAAACTCACCCGGCAACTCATCACGCAAATAAAACAGAAATTACAACAAACCTGAAAATATTTAGAGATTTTTTATACGAAAAATGTTCGTAGTGTGTCATTCTGGTTGTGATAATTGTGTTGCGAAATGTAATCGCGTTCTTATTCACTTAAGAGGGCAGGATTCACTTTCATAGGAAAACCGCTAGTGTTGCTGATATTCCAGTTCAGTCAAGCATTTTCATTCGTATGAACGAGTGGGGTGTAGATGAATATAGATCGTAAAAGATCGCGTTTCCTGTTATGGATATTTTTGCTGCTTATCGTTACCGCCTGTGATGCGGAGACCTCTGTCTTAAACCCACACGGTGAAGGCGCGGAGCATATCGCCAACTTGTTGATATTCATGCTCATTGTTGGAGCAGTAGTCTATCTACAAGTGATCATCTTATTCTTAATCGCGCTGTTCCGCCGTAGAGCAGCGACTACCAACGACACGCCCGATACGAAACCTCCATCGCGTAACGCTCAACTGTTCATCATCGCCAATGGTATTGCGCTTCCGATCATCATTTTAACTATCGTATTTGGTTTTAATCTGGTCACTCTGGCGGAACTCTCGCCGGCCAATGCCAGTGCCGACCTCACAATCGAGGTGATCGGTCATCGCTGGTGGTGGGAAGTTCGCTACCCCGATCATAGCGTTGTTACCGCAAACGAAATTTACATCCCCACTGGCGCACAGGTTGAACTGCGGCTCACGTCTGCTGATGTTATTCACAGCCTATGGGTGCCTGCGCTTAACGGTAAAGCCGACTTAATCCCCGGTAGAAGCAATCGCATGTATTTATATACTGACGAGGCGGGCGACTATCTCGGCATGTGCGCCGAACTCTGTGGTATACAACATGCCAAAATGCAGTTCCGCGTTATCGCGCAGCCACCGGAGGATTTCGAACAGTGGCTTGAACAACAGCGGCAGCCTGCTCCGAGTCCGCAAGATGAAGTGACCCTGCGCGGGCAGCAAATTTTCCTCGGCTCGGCGTGTGTCTACTGCCATACCGTTCGCGGTACGAACGCGTCCGGTGTCATCGGGCCTGACCTAACTCATATCGCCAGTCGGGACACGATAGGGGCGGGGGCTGTACCGAACACACTCGGTAATCTTGCTGGCTGGATTATTGATCCGCAGTCTATCAAACCCGGCAATCTCATGCCGCCGATGTACATCGAAGGTGATGATTTACAGGCGTTATTGGCTTATTTAGAAACCCTGCGATAAAGGAAATTCGTGTGACGACTATTTCGCCAAGTTCCGGGGAAAATTTTAGCCAACCTGTCTCGGAAGAAACCTTTTCACGTGTGTGGAAAGACCCGAAGGGCTTAAAAGCGCTGCTGCGAGGGGTACAAAATCAGCCTATCGGCATCCGTATGATCGGGCTGTCGATTTTTTTCCTGCTGTTAGGTGGCTTTCAAGCGATGCTGATGCGAACGCAGCTTGCTATACCGAATAACACCTTTCTCGACCCCGAACTCTATAACCGTTTAATGACCATGCACGGCACGACCATGATGTTTCTGGTCGCAATCCCCATGATTGAAGGGATAGGCACACTGGTCTTGCCACAAATGCTCGGTTCGCGTGAACTCCCGTTCCCGCGCCTCGCGGCGTTCACGTTCTGGACATTTCTTTTCGGCGGATTGATCTTTTACGCGGGTTTTTTCATCGACGCCGTACCCGATGGCGGTTGGTTCGCGTATGTGCCGATGACGAACAAAGAATACTCACCCGATCTCGGTGTTGATTTCTATCTGCTTGGATTGAACGTCGCGGAAACCGCCGCGATTGCGGGCGCGTTTGAACTGATTATTTCGTTCTTCAAGATGCGCGCACCGGGCATGTCGATCAACCGCATTCCCATTTTTGCGTGGGCGATCATGGTGACAGGCTGGATGATTATCTTCGCCTTTACACCATTGATTGTCGGCTCGACCATGCTAGAACTTGATCGGGCGATTGGTACGCAGTTTTTTAACCCCGACCAGAACGGTGATCCGCTGTTGTGGCAGCACATTTTCTGGATATTCGGGCATCCTGATGTGTACATCATTTTCATACCGCCGTTAGGTATCGCTGCTACGATTGTGACGGTGTTTGCACGACGTGCGCTCATCGGCTACACCTTCATCGTAATCTCGCTGGTGTCTACCGGATTTCTCTCGTTTGGATTGTGGGTTCATCACATGTTTGCGACGGGGCTGCCAGAGCTTTCGCTCTCGTTTTTCACTGGCGCAAGTATGATGATCGCCATCCCCAGCGGCATTCAAATTTTCGCTTTCATTGCCACCATTGGCAGTGGTAGACCGAACTTCAAACCGCCGTTCCTGTTCGTAATCGGCTTCTTACTTATCTTCGTATTAGGTGGTTTAAGCGGGGTGCTGCTGGCATCTGTACCTGTTAATCTACAAACCCACGACACTTATTTTGTCGTCGCGCATTTCCACTATGTTTTGATCGGCGGTTGGCTGTTTCCAACACTCGGAGCTATTTAT
>JACMMD010000234.1 GCA_014379235.1 Anaerolineae bacterium | reverse complement strand
ATCAGCGATGTCGTCAGGCGCGCCCTGAGATTGGCGGCATTGCTGGCCGCTTCCGACGCGGTTGGTTCGCTAACGCTGGTGTTGGTGGTCATGTTCGTGATACACGGCCTGTCGATTCTTTCGTTTCATCAATCCATATAGGTCATTGTAACGGTTGAATGGGGCGCACACAAATAGCGTTTCAGTTTGTCAGCATTTCAGCTATCAGCTTTTAACTGACTAGTTGACTGGCTGATAGCTACTATATATAGAAACAAATAGAGGCGCAGTTCGTTGCGCCTCTATCAAAAAGTCGTGCTTAAAGTTTACGCAAAAGCGCGATTGTGCTGTCGTTCGTAAAAACTGCGAAAGTTATTATCGCTCGTCCACACCATGAATTGGTAAAGTTCGTACAGCGCCTTGACCTGATCGAACGCTTCGTTGACGATATTAGCATCATCGAGCGCGGGGTCGTCGGGGGTGTACCACATACCGACGCGCAGGCAGTCTTGCCCATCCGCGAAGGTGGCCATCCATTCGTCGAGGATGTTGCCGCGTAGTAGCTGCCACGTCATCAGGTGCATGTCGTTCAGTTTAACGCCGTCCCAGAAGCCGAAACGGAAGTGGTTATCCAAGCCGCGCAGCAGGGTACGGAAGGCTTTGCGGTGGTGGTTCACGGCCAGCTTGCCGATGAAATTTTGCTGATCCCACCACGCGAAGGGTGTCAAAATCAGTTCAACCGCGAAATGTTCAGGTGTCAGTCGCAGTTCAATGACAGGGTGGCGATAGGTATCGACGCTGCCAGAAGCGACCAGATCATCAATGCCCATCAAGCTCTCCACCAAGCGCGCTTGATCGCTGGAACGAAAATAAGACAGCGCGAGAACTTCGTCGCAGCGTGGGCTTGTTACCGATTGGTTGGTAATAATGGCAGATTTTTGCGATGTTGCGTGAAGGTTAAGGTGGTGATTACGGATGCGGGAGTACAGACCCTTATGCAGGGCCAGCAATTTGCCGTAATTTGGATGGGCTTCTTGCTCTGAATGGGCGCTAGTGTGGCCTTGTGGATTGAGATTACCTATACCTTCGATCATAGAGTGAGACATGTTGGCAACTTCCCCCTCGGACTATTTTGTTTGGTACTGTTTGGCAACGGTACGTTTGGACATCTAAAATTAATTCTATCGCAATTATTGAAATTGTCTAGAGGGTATCGCAATATTTAGTAGAAACCTCAACTATTCGTTAATCTTCTGTCCCGTAGGCTCTGACATTCTTAATACTAACTTACGATTTATTACGAATTATACCTAATATTACACTGCCTTTAAGCTGTATCTATAACAATCAATGTTACAGCATAGCGGCCAAGCATGTCTGCGTTTAGAATAGGGAGATGGAATTAGGACACAAGCAGCCGCTCATCACTTGAGAATAGAAACACCTCCCGGACGCTGCGCGACGATGCGATGCGCACCGGGTTTTTTCTAAGTGCTGAACGCTGATTGCTGAACGCTATTTTTCAGGAGAATAGATAATGACGATTACGCGGCAGGAAGCATTAGACTATCATCGCAAAGGGCGGCCCGGCAAAATCGAACTCGCCCCGACCACACCACTGGCCACACAGCGCGATTTATCTCTCGCCTACTCTCCCGGCGTGGCAGAGGCCGTACTCGAAATTGACCGTGATCCGCTGACTGTTTACGAACTCACGGCAAAAGCCAACCTCGTCGCGGTGGTCTCTAACGGCACGGCCATTCTTGGCTTGGGCAACTTAGGGCCGCTGGCCTCGAAGCCTGTTATGGAAGGCAAAGGCGTTCTGTTTAAGAAGTTCGCGGACGTGGACGTGTTCGACATCGAACTTGACGCCAAGACCGCCGAAGAAATCATCATGATTTGCAAGGCTCTAGCGCCGACTTTCGGCGGTATCAACCTCGAAGATATCAAAGCGCCGGAATGTTTCACGATTGAAGAACGCCTCAAAGCCGAACTCGACATCCCCGTTTTTCACGACGACCAGCACGGCACGGCGATCATCTCCGGTGCGGCGCTGCTGAATGCCTGCCGCTTGATTGGTAAGAAGCTCGAAGACTTGAAAGTGGTCATCAACGGCGCGGGGGCGAGCGCGATTGCCACAGGCGATTTTTACATCAAGCTCGGCGTGAACCGCGAGAACATCCTCATGGTCGATACCAAAGGCGTGTTGTACGCCGGACGTGAGGAAGGTCTCAACGAGTACAAAGTGCGCTTTCTCAATTACACCCATGCGCGCACACTGGCTGATGCAGTGGTTGGCTCGGACGTGTTCTTGGGATTATCGAGCGCGGATACGCTGACACAGGAAATGGTCAAGACGATGGCTGACCAGCCGATCATCTTCGCGCTGGCCAACCCGAACCCTGAAATCAAGCCGGAACTGGCCTACGAGGTTCGCCCCGATGCGCTGATCGCTACCGGACGCAGCGATTATCCGAATCAGGTGAACAACGTGCTCGGCTTCCCGTACATCTTTCGCGGGGCGCTAGATGTATACGCCAAAGAGATCAACGAGGCCATGAAGATGGCGGCGGCGCAGGCTTTAGCGGCGCTGACCCATGAGGATGTGCCCGACAGTGTACTCTCGGCTTACGGCTTATCGTCGCTGAAGTTCGGGCATGATTATCTCATCCCCAAGCCGCTCGACCCGCGTGTGCTGCTGTGGGTTGCGCCTGCCGTTGCCGAAGCGGCGATGGGCAGCGGCGTTGCGCGGCGTCAGATCGACCTCGTGAACTACCGTAATGAACTGATTCAGCGTCAGGGTGTGGGGCAGCAGGTACGCAGCAACATCGTCAGCCGCGCCAAGCTGGGCGCGAAGCAGCGCATCGTCTTTGGCGAAGGCGAGGAGTCGAAGATCATCCGCGCCGCCGCGCAGGTCAAGGACGAAGGTATCGCCCTGCCGATTTTGCTTGGTCGCCCTGAGCAAATACACGCCAAAATCGAAGAACTGGGCTTGAAGTTCGAGCCGACGATTGTCGAGCCGCTCACCGACTCCAAGCGCGAACAGTATCTAGACGCGCTCTACCAAGTGCGCCAGCGTAAAGGTATCAGCAGAGCACGAGCGGCGGCACTGCTCCGCAGCAGCAATTACTTTGGCCCGTTGATGGTGCAAACAGGCGAGGCGGACGCTTTTATCTCCGGCTTGACCTATGAATATACCGACGTGATTCGTCCGGCGCTGCAAATCTTCCACACACGGCCCGGCGCAACCCGTGTGAGCGGTGTCTATCTGGTGATCGTCAAAGGGCGCGTATACCTGTTCACCGATGCGACGGTCAACATCGACCCCGATGCGGAAACACTGTCCGAAATCGCCATTCTTGCGGCGGATTTCGCTAAGACGCTGGACATCGAGCCGAGCGTGGCGATGCTGTCGTTCTCGAACTTCGGCAGCGCACCGCATCCGTTCTCGGAGAAGGTAGCGCGGGCGGTTGATCTGGTGCGCCAGAAACGCCCCGACATCAATGTCGATGGCGAGATGCAGGCCGACAGTGCCGTTGTGCCGGAGATCATCGAAGGGCGCTACCCGTTCAGCCGCGTGAAGGATGCGAATGTGCTGGTATTCCCTGATCTTGGTTCGGCCAATATTGCCTATAAGCTGCTGTCGCGGCTGACAGGCGCGGAAACCATCGGCCCGATTTTGTTGGGCGTGGGCGCTCCGGTTCATGTGCTGCAAGCGGGCGACGACGTAGAAGATATTGTGTCTATCGCGGCGGTAGCGGCAATGGACGCGCAGAGTCGCAAATAAAGGTGCGAGGTACGAGGTTCGAGAAAATAAAGTCCTGAGTACCGAGTTCTGAGTGCTGAGTAGGGGCGTTCAATTGAACGCCCTCACAGCTAATGGCTAACTGCTAATCGCTAAAGGCTGCCTATGTTCGATCAAATCCCCGACAGTACCCGCGAGATCATCGCCCGTATTCTGCTGGCGTTATTGGCGCTGTTGGTCATCTGGCTGCTGCGGCGGGCGCTCAAGTGGCTACTGGTGACACCCTTACGCCGACTGCTGCCAAGCCGCGTCGGTTTGCTAGAGGGCGATATTCAAGCGGTAGTGGATATGCCCATGCGCTATCTACTGCTGGCGCTGAGTATCACCGTCGTGGCGGCTATCCTACACCCCGACTTTGAAACCAGCCTGTTTTTGGAGAACTTAACGCGGACGTTGGTCATCGTCGCGGTGTTCGTGCTGTGCTTCCGTCTGGTCGATTTCCTAACGCCTGCCAAGACGACGTATCTCTACGCCGTTGGCATTCGCATCGAAGACCAACTTTTGCCGTTCGTGCGAACAGCGCTCAAGATCATCATTCTGGCGATGGCGCTGGTGGTCATCGTGCAAGAATGGGGCTATGACGTGAGCGGGTTAGTGGCCGGGTTGGGGCTTGGCGGATTAGCATTCTCGCTGGCGGCGAAGGATACACTGGAGAACCTATTCGGCTTCACGGCTATCGTCGGTGATCGACCATTTGTAGTCGGCGAATCGATCAAAAGCGGCGATGTCGAAGGCGAAGTTGAGCACGTCGGACTGCGTTCGACGCGGGTGCGGCAGATGGATCAGGAGCTGGTGACGGTGCCGAACAGCAAGCTGGCATCGACCAACGTGCTGAACTGGTCACGCTTAGGCAAGCGGCACGTTAATTTTACGCTGCGAATCGCCTATGACACGCGCAGCGGCGAAGTTCGCAATCTGCTGGAACAACTTCGGGCAATATTGGCGACCCATGAAGCGGTAGAGAAAGACTCCATCGTCGTCCACTTCATCAACTTTGGTGAGAACGCGCTGGAAATCCTCGTGCGCTGCT
>JACMMD010000233.1 GCA_014379235.1 Anaerolineae bacterium | reverse complement strand
GGCGCGCTTGACACGCCAAAACAGCCGTGCTACGATGCTGTAGCAATGAATTGCTATGACAATAAATTGCTGTAGCTTCTACAACTGAAATGCTCATCAAGAGCGGGGATAGGGAAACGGCCCAGTGATCCCCCGGCAACCCCCGAAGCGTCGGGAAGGTGCTACATCCGGCAGGTAAAGCCCTGCGAGATGAGAGTGACTTGTTTACACTGATGTGCAAACTCATGCGCTCCTTCTAAATGAAGGGGCGTTTTTCGTTTATGGCAATGGAGCGCTCGACCATGACACTAGCAGCCAACTACCCGATACTCGAACATGACTCCGCCAGCGAAGCCTTTATTGAGCCGAGCCGTGTGCTGCGTCCCATCGACATCCCCGAACACGTCGTTTTGTGCTTCTTTCGGGAAGTGGTCATGCACTTGGGCGAGACGGCCAAGCTCGTCACAAACTTGACCAGCGAATCGGGCAAGCATCCGATCTACGAAACCGAGATCGATGGGCGGCGCTTGGCATTTGCTCATCCCGGTGTCGGCGCACCCTTCAGCGCGGCCTTTCTGGAAGAGGTGATCGCGCTTGGCGGGCGTAAGTTCATCGCCTGCGGCGGGTCAGGCGCGCTAGATGCCAATGTCACGGTTGGTCATGTGGTCATTCCGACGGCGGCGGTACGCGATGAAGGCACATCTTATCACTATCTTCCGCCATCGCGTGAAGTGAGCGCCAGCGCGGAAGCAATCGCCGCCATCGAAGCAACGCTCATTGCTCATGAAGTGCCCTACGTCATCGGTAAGACGTGGACAACGGACGCGATTTACCGCGAAACCGTCGCCAGAATCGCCCGCCGCCGCGACGAGGGGTGTATCACCGTTGAGATGGAAGCGGCAGCTTTCTTCGCCGTAGCGCAGTTCAGAGGCGTTACTTTTGGTCAACTGCTGTACGGCGGTGACGACTTGAGCGGCTCTGTATGGGATCACCGCGATTGGATTCAGTCGCAGGCCAGCACCCGCGAAAAGCTGTTTCAGTTAGCAGCGGAAGCCTGTTTACGTTTATAGCCAGCCCTCCTATAATCGTAACAACCGAAATATTAGAGGGGGTGGCTCGTGGCTGAAAACGCTTTAGTAAATGAGCGGCGCGGCTGGCAGTTGAGCAACTTTAAGTTAGGAACGCAGTTTACTGTCTTTTTGATGCTGGTTTTTATTGGTGGTTTGATCGTTAGCGGCGTGATCTTATATCGAACCTTAGAACAGCGTGCCGAAGATGAAGTGGCATCGAAGGGCTTGATCTTGATTCAGACGATGAACTCCGTGCGGAATTACACCAGTACACAGGTGAATCCGCTGCTTGCGCCAGATTTGGCGACAGCGGATGCGTTCATCCCGCAAACCGTTCCGGCGTTCTCGGCGCGTGAAGTGTTCGAGCATCTTCGTACCAACGAGCAGTATCGGAACTTCTTCTATAAAGAGGCCACGCTCAACCCGACCAACCTGCGCGATCAAGCGGACGAGTTTGAAACCGCGCTGGTGCAGCGTTTTCGCGGCGATCCGGCACTACGTGAGCAGTCGGGGTTTCGCACGTCTCACGGCGAGACGTTGTTTTACAGCGCGCGCCCGTTGGCTATCGGCGCTGAAAGTTGCCTCGTCTGCCACAGCACACCGGATGCCGCGCCGGACAGCTTGATCGCCACTTATGGTTCGGAACATGGCTTCGGTTGGATGTTGAATGAAGTGGTGGCCGCGCAGATCATCTACGTGCCCGCCAGCGATGTACTCAACAGTGCGCGTTCGGCCTTTGTGCTTATCATGGTGATTGTGGTTGCCACCTTTGCGCTGGCCCTGCTGCTGATTAACGCCCTACTGCGGCGTTCCGTAGTGCAGCCCGTCGAACAAATGGGATTATACGCGCAGGGCTTGAGCGATGGCGACATCACGGCGGCAGAAGTCGAGTCTGAGGGGATTAAAGGGGTAGCTAGGCGCGGTGACGAACTCGGCCAATCAGCGCGGGTGTTTCTGAACATGGCCCGCGAACGGTTCGCCCGTGAACAAGGTCTCAAGAAGCAGGTTCAAGAGCTGCGTATTCAGATCGACGAAGTTAAGAAACATCAGCAGGTCAAAGAGATCGTTGAATCGGAATATTTTCAGGAATTGCAGAACAAGGTAAAAGACATGCGAGCGGCAAGGGATAATAAATAGTGACCGCAGTGAGCCTGAATATCGACTCCCAGTCGACAGCGACCACCGCTTTTCTGGTTGGTCTGCTGAATACGCCCAGTCCGACGGGTTATCACGTCGAAGCGATTGCCTATACACAGGCAGCATTTGCCGACCTGAGCGTGCCCGGACTCGAACTATCGCTGACGAAAAAGGGCGCGCTGGTGGCGACGTGGGCCGGCAAAAGCAGCGATACGCCGCGCGGCGTGACTGCTCATCTGGATACGCTCGGCTTGATGGTGAAAGAGATCAAAGACAATGGGCGTCTAAAGTGTACAGCGCTTGGCGGCGGTCATTGGAACGCGGTGGAGTTCGAGGGCGTCACTATTCGGACGTACAGCGACAAACGCTATCGCGGTACGGTGGTCTTGCAAAACACCAGCCAGCACGTCAACGGCGATTTCGAGAAGATCGAGCGCAAATCCGACAACATGGAAGTTCGCATCGACGCCAAGACTAAAAGCGCCGACGAAACGCGGGCGCTCGGCATCGAAATTGGCGATTTTGTATTCCTCGATCCGCGTGTCGAAGTGACGGATACAGGCTTTATTCGTTCGCGTCACTTGGATGATAAAGCGGCGGTGGCTAATGTGTACGGCGCGCTGCTGGCGCTCAAAGACGCGGGTTTGCAGCCCGCGCAAACAACCACGTTCTTGATCGCCAACTATGAAGAAGTCGGGCATGGCGGCTCGGCGGGGCTGCCGATTGTGCTGGATGAACTGCTGACCATTGATATGGGCGCGGTCAGCGAAGGGCAGAACTCCGACGAGTTCTCAGTATCCATCTGCGCCAAAGACAGCAGCGGCCCTTATCACTTCGACATGAATACCAAGCTGCGGCGTATCGGGGATGCGTTCAACATCCCCTATCGTATGGACATTTACCCGCATTATTCGTCGGATGGCTCGGCGTATTGGCTGGCTGGCGGCGATGCGCGTGTCGGACTGATCGGGCCGGGCATCGACGCTTCACATGGCTACGAGCGCACGCATCAGGAAAGCCTAGACCATACGACGCATATGCTGGCGCGGTATCTGCTAGAGGAGTAACAAGCGATGAGTCAAGTAGAACGAAGCGATTATCAGAAGTCGATTGATGGGATGCGCGAGGCCTTTGAGGCCATGTTCGCGCTGCTGGCAGTCTATCCACAGGCGAAGTGCGAACAGCCGGGAGCGTGTGGCGATTGGTCATCGAAAGAGGTTATGGCGCACTTTAGCGGCTGGATGGCGATTGCGCCGGGGCGTTTCGATGATTTCGATGCCGGAGATACGCGCAGTGTCAAGTTCGATTGGGATACCACCAACGCGGCATCAGTCGCGGAACGGGCGCACCTATCATGGGACGAAACCCGCGTTGACCTGCACGAAACGCTCGGCAAGTTTTTGGCGCGGGCGGAAAGGGTTGCGCCGGAGAAACCGGTATCTGACCCGCACTATCAAGAATGGCTGGATGACCTGCGCGTCGACTGCGTGGAGCATACCGACGAACTGCGGCGCTTCGCGTATGGGAGTGCGAGTTAGGTTAGGAGACGAGCATGGCTGACCTACGAACTTTGTTCCGTGCAGTGGATGAACTTTCACGCGAAGAACTGAAACAACTGCGTGAGTATGTCGAACATCGACAGCGTAACGCATGGTGGATTGTGCCGCCAGAGAACTTGGCGCAAATCGCGGAAGTGATGCGCCCTGTGCGCGAAGCCGCCGATCAAATGAGCGAAGACGAAATAAACGCTGCCATTGACGAAGCTATCAATGAGGTTAGGCGTGAGCGTAAGCAAAATCCGAGTCGTGATTGATACGCAGATATTTTTGCGCGCTGCTATGAATCGAAAATCGCTACCAGCAAAAATCATCTTTGATCTGCGTCACGCATATCAGTTAATTGTATCGGATGCGATTGTGCTTGAAGTGCAAAACGTCTTGAATCGCCCAGAACTTCAAGCCAAATTTCCGCAGCTTACAGAAGGAGTTGTGGATCAAGTTATTGAATTGCTTGAAGCGGCGGAGATTGTTAATCCGGCTGAGGTTCAAGCAGTTGCTCGTGATCCGAAAGACGACATGTTTCTCGCTTGTGCAAAAGCCAGCAGCGCGCATTATCTGGTTTCTGAAGACAAGGATTTGCTCGTTTTAAATCCTTACGGTGATGTTCAAATCGTTAATGCGCTGGACTTCTTACGGGTTCTGCAAGATACAAAGTCATGAAGTTAGCGGAGCGAATTAAATGACCAAACCCAATAACCGCACGTACACCAACCGACGTTATCTGGACGCGATTGCCGATCACGTCGTCATCTTCGATGGCGCGATGGGCACGAGCATTCAGAGCTACAACTTGACCGCCGAGGATTTCGGCGGCGAACGCTTGAACGGCTGCAACGATTACCTCGTGATTACGCGCCCTGACGTAATCGAGGAGATTCACTCGTCGTTTCTGGCGGTGGGCAGCGAAGCTGTAGAAACCGACACGTTTCGCAGCAACCGTTTGACGCTCGGTGAATATGGTCTGGGCGAACGAACCCTCGAAATCAACCGGGCGGCGGCACAGGTCGCACGGCGCGCCTGTGATCGTTTCGAGGCCGAAAGCGGCATCCCGCGTTTCGTAGCGGGCAGCATCGGGCCATCAGGCAAGCTGCCGAGCGGCAGTGACCCTGACTTGAGCAACATCACTTTCGACGAACTGGCCGATCTTTTCTACGAGCAGGCGCAGGGTTTGGTCGAAGGCGGCGCGGATTTGCTGTTGATCGAAACCAGTCAGGATATTCTCGAAGTCAAGGCGGCAGTGTACGGCATCAATCGCTACTTCGAGGACACCGGAGTGCGCGTTCCGCTGCAATGTCAGGTGACGCTGGATACGTCCGGGCGCATGTTGTTCGGCACGGACATCGCCAGCGCGTTGGTGACGTTGGAAGCACTGGACGTTGACGTGATTGGCATGAACTGTTCGACAGGGCCGGAGTACATGCGCCAGCCAATTCAATATTTAGTCGAACACAGCATACTGCCGATCAGCGTATTGCCGAATGCTGGACTACCGATCAACGTCGATGGCGAAGCCGTTTACCCGATGGAGCCGGGTCCGTTCAGCGACATGGTATCCGAGTTCACCCGTTGGGGCGTGAACGTGGTTGGCGGCTGCTGCGGCACTCGCCCTGAACATCTCGACCAGATTTACCGCAAGGTCAACGGGCGCTCCTATGCGGAAACACTGGCCGAAAACGCCAAACGTACCGCGCCAAAAGATCGTCAGCCTGAACATGAGGCGCAGGTGTCCAGCAGCATGACGGCTACGCTGATGGTGCAGAACCCCGGCCCGACGCTGATCGGGGAGCGCGTCAACAGTCAGGGCAGCCGCAAGGTTAAGCGCCTGCTGCTCGAAGATGATTACGACGGCATTCTCGAAATCGCGCACTCGCAGGTTTCCGGCGGCGCGCACATGCTCGACGTGTGCGTAGCCGTGACCGAACGCGATGACGAACTTGAGCAAATGCGAACGCTTGTCAAAAAGCTGGCGATGGCCGTCGAAGTGCCGTTGATTATCGACACCACCGAAGCCAATGTGGTTGAGGCGGCGCTGGCGGTGTATCCGGGGCGTGGTATCGTCAACGGCAACAACCTCGAAAACGGGCGCGAACGCATCGACAAGATTCTGCCGATTGTGAAAAAGTACGGCGCGGCGGTCATGTCGATGACCATTGACGAAGTGGGCATGGCCCATGATCGTCAGCACAAATTCGAGGTCGCCAAACGCATCACCGACATCGCCGTAGACGAATACGGTATGAAACGCGAAGACCTGATTTTCGATACGCTGGTGTTCCCGCTGACGACGGGGCAGGAAGAACTGCGGAACGACGCGCTCGAAACCATCGAGGGTATTCGGCTGATTAAGCAGAACCTTCCCGGTGTGATGACCTCGCTCGGTGTGAGCAACGTCAGCTTCGGCGTGGGTGAAGCGGCGCGCGGTGTGTTGAACAGCGTGTTTCTGTATCACGCGGTACAGGCGGGGCTGGATATGGCCATCGTCAATCCGGCGCACATCACGCCCTATTCCGAAATTCCCGACGACCAGCGTAAGATCGCCAACGACCTGATTTTCAACTCCGATCAGGACGCTTTGCCGCGCTTCATTCAGTATTTCGAGCAGAACAACGTTACGCTTGGCGGCAAAGAAGAAGTTGACCCGACGGCGGATATGAGCGCCGAAGAAGCGCTGCATTGGCAGATCGTCCACCGCAAGAAAGAAGGCGTTGAAGTATTGATCGACGAAGCGCTGACTCGTCAGGATGCGGTAGGCGTTTTGAATAACGTGCTGCTGCCAGCCATGAAAGAAGTCGGCGACAAGTTCGGCGCGGGCGAATTGATATTGCCGTTCGTGCTGCAAAGCGCCGAAGTCATGAAAAAGACAGTCGCTTATCTTGAGCAGTTCATGGATAAGGTCGAAGGGTCATCGAAGGGCGTGGTCGTGCTGGCGACGGTTTATGGCGACGTTCACGACATTGGCAAGAACCTCGTCAAAACCATCTTGAGCAATAACGGCTACACGGTGCATGATCTTGGCAAGCAGGTTCCGGTCAACACCATCATCGAAGCGGCGGAAAAACACAACGCCGACGCGATTGGCTTGTCGGCGCTGCTGGTCAGCACGTCGAAGCAGATGCCGATTATCATCAATGAACTGGCGCGGCGCGGGTTATCCTTCCCCGTGCTGGTCGGCGGCGCGGCCATCAACCGCAAGTTCGGGCGGCGCATCCTGTTCCTTGACGATTCCAAGCAGCCCTACGAGCCGGGCGTGTTCTACTGTAAGGACGCTTTCGAGGGCTTGTCGGTCATGGACGAACTGAGCGACTCGCAGCGACGCACGACGTTCGTGCAGCAGAATGTTGACGACGCTTACCGCGAGATGGATAAGCCTGTGCCGGTGAAGCGCGAACGCGCCCGCCCTGAAGATCAGGTTCGCAGTGTCGCGCCTGCGCCGAACATCCCGATGCCGCCGTTCTGGGGGCCGAAAACCATCACCGATATGCCGTTGGAGATCGTGTTCAAGTACCTGCACAAGCCCGAACTGTATCGCCTATCGTGGGGCGCGACCAACACGCACGGCGCGGCATGGGAGCAGCTTGAGGCCGAATACGAAGCACGCTTGGCCCGGATGACCAAAGAGGCCATCCAGCGCGGAACACTGCGTCCGCAGGCCGTCTACGGTTATTTTCCGGTCAACAGCGACGGTAATGATTTGATCGTCTGGGATTATCAGCAAGTGAATGATCGTGTAGGGGCAGGTCTCAGACCTGCCCTGACGGATAGTTTACGCGAAGTTGCACGCTTCAAGTTCCCGCGCCAGCCGTTCGGGGAATACCTGTGCTTGAGCGATTATTTCGCGCCAGTCGAAAGCGGCCAAGTCGATACGGTAGCGCTGCAAGTCGTCACGGTGGGCGAAGGGGCGTCGGCAGAATTTGAGCGTATGCAATCGGCCAACGAATACAGCGAGGCGTACTTCTTTCACGGGCTGGCGGTGCAAACTGCCGAAGCGACGGCCAACTATGTCAACCGTCACATTAGCCGCGAGTTGGGTATCCCCGGCAAACAGGGCAAACGCTACAGTTGGGGTTATCCGGCCTGCCCCGATCTCGAAGATCACGAGGTTGTTTTCAAGCTGATGCCGCAGATCGAGGCCGAACTCGGCGTGACGCTGACGACCTCATACCAGCTTGTGCCGGAGCAAAGCACGGCGGCGATTGTGGTGCATCATCCCGACGCGAAATACTACAGCGTCGGCAGCTTGGATCGCACCGCGCAAATCTTGGGCGAGGCGTAGCGATGGACGAGAAACCCAAGCGTACCCCTCAATCGAACGCACATAGCGGCCCATGCCCGATTTGTAGCGAAAGCAGCTATACATGGGGCTATCCAAGTTCTGAGGGCGGCCTATGGTTCAAAGTTGACGACAGCTTTCCAATGGGTTGGGGTGAAGGGTTAGCTGCCCGGAAATGCGACAACTGCGGCAATATTCAATTGTTCAGTAAAGAGCATGGGTTCTAACATGACACTCACCGAGTTCATCCGGCGGATGCCGAAGGTTGAGCTTCATGTCCATATGGAAGGCGCGACCCAGCCTGAAACGCTGCTCAAGCTGGCACAGCGCCACGCGGTTACACTACCGGGAGATACCGTCGAAGGTATTCGCCAGTGGTATACCTTCCGTGATTTCCCGCACTTCGTCGATATTTACATCAACATCTGCGAGTGTATGCAAAGCGTCGACGACATTGAACAACTGGCGCGGGAGTTCCTCGCGGGGCAGGCGGCGCAGAATATTCGCCATACCGAAGCGACCTACACGCCGTATACGCACTATCGCATCGCTGGTATCTCGTTCGAGGATCAACTGGCGGCGTTGAACCGTGCGCGGGCGTGGGCCGAAGCTGAGTTCGGCATCACGGCGGGCTGGATCACCGACATCTCGCGTGAGGTCTCGCCGGAGACTGGCATGATGGTAGCGGAATGGGCCATCAGCGGCAAGGATAACGGCGTATTGGCGCTCGGTCTCGGCGGCGATGAAGTCAACAATCCGCCGTCACGTTTTGCGGCGGCGTTTCAGCTCGCTTATGATGCGGGGCTGCCGTGCGTGTTACATGCGGGCGAGACTGGCGGCCCCGACAGCATCTGGGGCGCGCTGCAAGTCGGCTATCCGGTGCGTATCGGGCACGGCGTTCGCTGCTATGAAGACCCCGCGCTGGTCGATGAACTGCGGCGTTTGCAAATTCCGCTTGAAGTCAGCCCGACGAGCAACGTGTGTATCGGCGTGTTCCCCAGTTTAGAGGAACATCCGCTGCCGCGCATGATCGCGGATGGGCTGTACGTGACGGTCAACTCCGACGACCCGCCGATGTTCAACACCACGCTGACCGACGAATATCTACGTATCACGGAAGTATTTGGCTTTGGCGCGGATGACCTTGAGCGGCT
>JACMMD010000232.1 GCA_014379235.1 Anaerolineae bacterium | reverse complement strand
CCGCCAAGTTCATCTTCTCTAAATCTTCTTCAAAGCCTTTGCCGCGAACGTGGCGGCCACCGCTCCAAATACCACCATCAATTTCAACCGCAATTTTGTAGGCGGGCAGGGCGAAGTCAAAGCGATATTTGCGCCCCGGAATGCCGCGATATTCGCGCTTGAACTGCGGGGCGTCATCAGGCCCAAATCGTGTCCACAGCGCGAGAAAAAGTTGTTCCGCGCTCGAACCGCTTGTTATCTCTAGCGGCTGCGTTTCGTCGCCCACGTCGTTTGAGTCAGGCGTATTATCGAAGATCGTTAATTGTTTCACGTCTCCATAATAGCACAGATGTTCTTTATTGAATAGTGAACAATAAATTAAAGGTTGGATAAGATGTGTTGAAAGGCGGAATATTGGGGGGTGTAAGGGCAGGTTATTGACCTGCCCCTACGAGAGATGTTACTAGCTGGCTTCTTCAGTCGCTTCCATGTCTGCGGCTTCTTCGGCCAACGGGCAAGCGTAGGTGTTGCAAACGTCTTGCGCGGTGTCTTCGAACACGCCGCCGAACGGCAGTTCGACCCACAGCGGCGGGTTGATGTGATCGATCAAGATCATCTTGGCCCAGTCAATCGCCTGTTGGCCGCCCGTCGGGTAAATGAAGGTAGCGCCGAGGCGTCCCTGCATCACCGAGACGATACCGCCGTCAGCCGTTGGCAGCGCATCGACGCCGACGAACAGGATGCTGTCCATATCGAGGCCCAGATTTTCAGCGGCGAGATAACCGCCTTCGGCCATCGGGTCATTGTGACCATAGATCACGTGAATGTCAGGGTTCGCTTGCAGGACGTCGTTGGCCACCGTCACGGCGCGCTCACGCAGCCAATCGGCGTTTTGCGTCACCGCGATGGTGGCCGTGCTGCCCTCGATACCCGCCATGAAGCCTTCGCTGCGGTCAACGGCGGCTGATGTGCCCGATAGACCATGCAGTTCAAACACGTTGCACGGGTCGAGGCCCATCTCGGCGCAGTATTCGGCCACGTATTCGCCAGCCGACTGACCTATGGAGACGTTGTTCGCGCCGATGAACATAGTGTAGTCGGTGTTGGTGATATTGCGGTCAAGCAGAATCACGGGGACACAGGCTTCCCACGCGGCGTTCACGGCTTCGGTGAGCGGTGAGGCTTCGTTAGGCGAGGTAATGAGCAGGTCAACTTCTTGCGTCAAGAAGTTCCCGATGTCGGCGACCTGCTTGGCGTTATCCTGCGCGGCGTCGGCAATCACCAGTTCGAAGGTCGGGCCGCCGCTCTCGGCCATTTCGGCATTGAGGCTATCGACGGCTGCTTGAAGCTGGTCGTTCATGGCTGTACGCCAAGGCTCGGCGCTGTTGGCCTGCGCGAAACCGATCAAGTACGAGTCTTTCGCTTCGGGAGCGGCGCAGCCTTCCGGCAGGGGGCCGGCTTCACGCGGACCTTCGATGACTGTGCCATCAACCATATCTTCGGTAGCATTCGTCCACTCATCTTGCGCGTTCAGCACCGACAAACTGGTGAGTGCCAGCACGAGCAAAAGCGTCAGCACGATCAATTTCGACATTCTATTGAGAGACATTGTGAATCTCCTTCACGAGTTCAAAAGGACAAGAACTTTCTTCGTGTGAGCATCAACGTAAATCCACTCTGATACTGTCTGATTGAACCACTTCGTGCTGCGGCATCACCCCCTTCAAATAGATTTTTTAGAAAACTAGGCCGCTTCGTCATCGGGGCGAAGCTGTTGCAGCGCCACCGCCGCGATGACCAGCAGACCTTTCACGATCAACTGGACGTTGCTGCTGACGTTGTTCAAGCCAAGGATGTTGTCGAGAATTTGCAGGATGAGCGCGCCGCCAATCGCTCCGGCAATTGTGCCTTTGCCGCCCGTCAAACTCGCGCCGCCGATGACGACTGCGGCGATGGCGTTCAGCTCGTAGTTGATCGACTCGTTGGGGCTGCCTTGATTGAGGCGCGAGGTGTGAATCATCCCGGCGATGGCGGCCATCGCGCCGCAGATCATGAAACAGTAAATCCGCAGCCGCCCGACTGAAATACCTGACAGGCGCGAGGCGAGCGGGTTGCCGCCGACTGCATAAAGCCGCCGCCCGAAGGTCGTGTAGGTGAGTATCAGCCCGAAGATGATGGCCACAACCAACATGATGAGCGCGGGGATAGGGATAGTGGTGTTGGGTATTGTGCGCCCTATGGTTTCGAATAATGGGTCGCCAAAGCCGGTTGTGCCGTACTGTTCCTGTGTGGCGTAGGCGATTGGGATCGAGTTGTTGGCCACCCAAGTGCGCGCCAGCCCGCGCGCCATGCTCATCATCGCCAATGTGGTTACGAATGATGGCACTTTGAACTGCTCGGCAGACCAGCCGTTGATGAAGCCGATTAACACCCCGATGCCGATACACACGACGAAAATCGCCAGCGCTGGCCAACTGCCTACGCTGATGATTGTGCCGAAGATAGCGATGTCGTGGCGGTTCATCAGCAGGTCAGCGCTAATAACGCCGATCAGCGCCATCACTGATCCTACCGACAAATCAATACCGCCGATGAGAATCACCAGCGTCATGCCGACGGCGAGGATACCCGTCTCTGAGGCGAACATCAGCATGTTGAGCAGGTTACGTTCGCTCAGAAACAGGTTGGCTTCGTTGCGAACGGGCGAAAAGGCGACAGCGAGGATGAAAATAATAATCAGCCCGAAATAGCTTTGAAAGCGAAACAAAAAGTTCAGAATTCTTTTGCGGCGGTCAGACGCTGGTGCTGCCTGACGCGGCGCATTGGTGACACTGGCCATTCTCGCTCCTTATTTCGTAAGGCAGGGCAAGGCATGCCTTGCCCCTACATGATTAATTCACTGGGCTTTCAAAGCGCATCGCTGCTTCTAAGATCGCTTCTTGTGTTGCTTCTGCACGGCTGAATTCTCCCGTAAGACGGCCTTCGCACAGCACTAAAATGCGGTCACACACCGCCAGCAGTTCGGGCATCTCCGACGAGACCACGATGCACGTCGTCCCGCGCTCGACAAGCTGGCTCACAAGCTCGTAAATCTGGGCTTTCGCGCCCACGTCGATACCCCGCGTGGGTTCGTCCAACAGCAGTAAATCAGGTTTGGCTAGCAGAAATTTCGCCAGTACAACTTTCTGCTGATTGCCGCCGCTCAGATTGGCGACACGGGTTTCGATGCTCGGTGTGCGAATGTCGAGTTGCTCAACGGTACGGCGCACAGCTTCGTTTTCGGCGCGGCGGTTGACGACGCTCAACAGCCCTGCGAACGAATGCAGCGAAGCCAACGTCGCGTTAAACCTCACGCTGAATCCCAATAACAGACTCTTGGCTTTGCGGTCTTCGGTGACATAACCCAAGCCGTGTTTGATGGCTTCAGCGGGACTTCGAAATCCGCCGACACGATCTTTGAAAACGATTTCATTAACGACATATTTTGAAGGATGGACACCGAACAGCGTTTCGAGGAGTTCGGTGCGGCCCGCGCCCATCAACCCCGCGATGCCCAGCACTTCGCCTTTATGCACGTCGAACGAGATATCCTTGAGCGGGATCACGCCGGGTCGATTGAGCGATAGGTGACGCACTTTGAGCAGGGGTTCGCCGCTGCCGCTGCTGCTTCGGCGCTGCATATCGCCCAGATCACGCCCGACCATATGGTGAATCAACTGTGTACGGGTGAGTTCGGATGCGGGGGCGGTGACGATATGCCGACCATCACGCAGTACCGTGATGCGGTCTGCGAGGGCGAACACTTCGTCCATGCGATGCGAGATGTAGATGATGGATACGCCGGATTCGCGCAGCTTTCGCATGACCGAAAACAGGTGGTCTACTTCGGCGGCGCTCAACGCGGATGTGGGTTCATCCATAATCAGAATGTGCGACCTCAGACCGAGCGCTTTGGCGATCTCGACCAATTGGCGTTCGCCCACGCGCAGCCGACGAATCGGCGTTTGCGAGTCAATATCCGCGCCCAGTTCTTGCAGTAAGCGGCGCGATTCGTCGATCATGTCACGGTTGCGCCGGACGCCGAACAAGCCTTGCAGTTCGCGGCCTAGATAGATGTTCTCGTAAACGGTCAGTTCAGGGACGAGGTTCAACTCTTGATGAATCATGCTGATGCCGTGATTCCACGCATCGCGGACACTTTGCAAGCGCACCGCTTTACCGTCGAGCAGCATCTCGCCTTCGTACTCGGTGTAGATACCGCTGAGGATTTTCATCAGCGTCGATTTACCCGCGCCGTTTTCACCCATCAAGCAGTGGATTTCGCCGCGCCGCAGGTCAAAGCTCACGTCCGATAAGGCCGTGACACCGGGAAACGCTTTGGTGATAGCGCGCATTTGCAGGATGGAGTCGCTGGATTCGGCGGCGGAGTCGGTTTGCGCGGGTGATGTGACCGCGTTAACAGGTTGTTGCATGGACATAAACCGTTCGAATGAATGCAGGCTTTTTGAAACAGCAGCGATTAATTTTCAACCATTATAGTTCATCGGCGCGAAAATGAAAAAGTGTATAACGGGCTTATTCTTCGTCCGCAAGCGGCAGCCACAGCACATTATCAGGATAACTCTCGCCCTGTGAGTCTTGCAGCGTCAGCCGTGCGCCATCGACTAGATTGTATAAGCCGATCCCCACGCGCCAATCTTGCTCCGGCGGCGAGGATAAATCCAGCGTCATGCAGTCATCAACGGCTTCGGTGGGTCGCCATGCACTGGTGGGATAGCGCCCAAAATGCGGCTCTCTATCGCCCTGCGTGACCAATTCACCCGCTGTATCGACTACATGCAGCAGCACTTGATAGT
>JACMMD010000231.1 GCA_014379235.1 Anaerolineae bacterium | reverse complement strand
GTTAAACATTATAGAGACGGAGTGCCTTTTGCGTAAGCCTATCTAACCGTTCGCGGCATGTAATGTTACCTTGAGACCCGCCGCGCCGATGCCCGGCCCGAAGTCACGGCGCGGGTCGAAGTGCCAGCGACCTGTTGCCATATTAGTGATGATACAAAGTGACGCATACGGGATGCCCAATTCCGCCGCCAGCCACACTTCGGGCGCAAGCGTCATGCCGACGACATGCGCCCCGCCCCAACCAAACGCGGCAATCTCCGCCGCCGTTTCGAGACGCGGGCCTTCGCTGCACACATACGTCCCATAAGCGACGTGCCCCAACTCCAGCGCCTTACACGCTTCGACCAGCTTTTCGCGCAAACCCACATCGAAGGGGCCGCCCGCAGGCGTGAACAGTGCATCCGCACCAAACGTCGCCCCGAAACGCGCCCGCGTCATATCCAGTACATCGTCGGGGATCATGATCTGCCCAACCGTCAGCCCCGCCGCAATCGCGCCGACTCCATTCCACGAGAGAATGCCCGCTGCGCCCAACAACTTCGCCGCCCACACCATCGCGCGATGGTTGACGAACGCCGCCGAGCGCTGCAAACCGCCCTCGCCATGTCGTGAGCTAAACCAAACGCTGCCGTTTTCCGTCGTCAACTGCACGAATGGTGCGGACGGCCCATAGGGCGTGTCGATGATGAGGCGCTCACCAACCTGCGCGAACTCGTCCAGCTTGAGATGATAGGCGGCTGTCCCACCGAAGATAACCGTTGTCATGGAGAACCTTTTTAGGGGCAGGACTGAGACCTGCCCTTACGGATATTCATTCAAATAAATCGCCAATTGATCCCGCGCATGGATGTACATCTCCTGCTCGACCTGTGTCAGCGTTTCCGGTGCGATGTTCGCCCACAGGTCATCGCGCATCCGTTCCGGCGAATCCAATATGGCGCGCAGTTCTTCGGGAATCATGCCCACACGCCCGCCTAATACGGCCAGCGTTTGGCTCGCTCCCGGTTCAAGTTGGGCGGCGATGAAATCCCGCCATTGGCACAGTGTCGCATCGGTCATAAACGGCAGCCATACGTCCGGCGCGGCTTCGCGCAGTGTTTCTGTTTGCCAGCGTTCGATGCCGCTCAGATCACGCTCGTCGATATGAATCAACAGCACATGCAGCATCACAAATCGAAAATGGCTCGAACTCCCCCACTCACCGCGGCCAAACTGCGGCGAGAGCATATCCAGCGTCCATACTTCATCCATCGACAGGTGTGCTACGTAGCCCGCGATGAACGCTCGCTGCTCGCTGGTCGTTGGCGTTTTGAGGGATGGATGGCGTTCAAGCATCACACGCCACGTCTCACGGGAGATCGGGCCGTCATAGGCGTAAAAGTGAGTCGCCTCACGGGTTTGGCCGCTGTCTACACGCGCATCGGCGGCGATATTGCCGAGCAAAAACGCCCCTTTTTCGGATGCCAAAAACGCCCGCGCTGCCTCTGGCAAACACGGGTCATGCAGCAAATGTTGGGCGGTGAGCAGGTGGGTAAATGGTGTTGGCATAGCGTCGATTGTAACGCTATCACCAGCGGTTCGTAAATATGAGCAGTTCGTGAAAACGGCAAAATCGGTGTTCCATCATGTCGAGAGCATCTATTACCCTGATAACCGAACCCCTGCCAACAGGGGTTTACTTTTGTAGGCAAGATAGGAGTTTAGTCTGATGTTGTCCAACTTTAATCGGAAGCATGGATTTTTGGCTGGCGTAGTTGGGATAGCGGTGGTGGCAATGTCGAGTGTCGGCATTGTCAGCGCGCAAACCCCTGATAACACCGTAGTCCTCGTCGGCACGATTGAGTCGCTGACGGAAACCAGTCTCACGCTCAACCAATGGCAGATCACCTTCGAGGACGCGCAAATCGATGCGGCGTTGGAGACGGGTCTCGCTGTCGCGGTTGAGGGTGAACTGCTGGCGAACGGCAGTATCATCGCCACCGAAATCGCTGAGGCCGAAGCGAGTGACATCCTTCCCGGCGAATTGCAGATCATCGGCGCGCCGCAAGACGCAACCGATACAACGCTGTCTATCGGCGGGCTGGAATTTGATACCAGCGATGCTGAAATCACGGGCGATCTTTCCGGCGATGACACGATAGCTGTTCGCGCTGCTGGAAGTGACTCAGGGGCATTGAGCGCCCGTTTGGTGCTGGATGCCGAGTCGATGACGCAGTCATTCGCGCAGACCGAAGGCAGCGAATTGGCTGAGGGTGAGTTCGAGATCGTCGGTACGTTGGAAGCGGCAGGCGATGGTTTCATCACCGTCTCCGGTCAAACGATCAACACCGCCAACGCCGAGTTCACCGACTCAGTGGTGATGGGCGCGCTCGTTCAGGCGGCTGTAACTGCCGATGATAATGGCAGCTTGGTGGCCAGTAGTGTGCGCCGCGCCGACTTCGATGATGTCCGCCTGACCGAAGAATCAATCACCGACAATGAAGCCTAGTTCCTTCATTTAGTCGGCGAGTGTTTACGAGAGGGCGACATTGTTCGCCCTCTTTTTATCTACATCCACCGCGATTAAGAAGAGTAATAAATCTTTCCCTGCGGCTCTCGTCCCTCTGTGACCCTGTGTTAGGATTTTTCCGCTAGTTCTCGCAGAATAGGTATCAGTTTCGTCGCCGCGACACCGCGATGGCTGATGCGGTTCTTCTCGCCTTTGGAGAGTTCCGCGAAACTGCGCGGTGCAAAACCGTCGGGGATGAAAATCGCGTCGTAGCCGAAACCCACCGGCCCATCCTGATCGGCAAAGGCGATGCATCCTTCTACCGTGCCTTCGACGGTTGCGATCACGCCTTCTTGCGGCCTCGCCAGCGCGATCACGGCAATAAAACGCGCCGTTCGCGCTTCCTCCGGCACGTCTTTAAGCGCGTTCAGCAGCTTAAAACGGCGGCCAGCATCATCGAGGCCGGGGTCGCCATAACGTGCGGAGTACAATCCCGGCGCGCCATCCAGCGCATCGACCATGAGTCCGCTGTCGTCGGCCAGCGTGAGCATCCCGCTCGCGCCAGCATACGCGACAGCCTTTAATACTGCGTTACCCTCGAACGTATCCGCCGTTTCGTCAACCTTTACGGTGAGATTGACATCGTTCATGCTTAAGCAGCGCACCGCAGCATCCGCCAGCAGTTCGCCAAACTCACGCACCTTGCCCTGATTGTGCGTGCCGATCAACACTTCTAACGTTTTCATGGGAGAAACTCTCGCCTGAGTAAGCTATAAATACTGCTGCCATGATACAAATCATCATCTTCGAGCGAATACTCGCGCCGGATACCATCACGGTAAAAACCGAGCCGTTCCAACATGCGAACTGATCTGGCATTATCCGTGATTGTTTGCGCTTCGATGCGGTTGACTTGTAGGTTTACGAACGTCCAGTCAATGATTGCCCGAACCGCTTCGGCTGCGATGCCTCGACCCCAATACGCCCGCGCCAGATCGTAACCAATCTCAGCGCGGTTATGACTCTGATTCCAGTCATTGACGCTGCACGAGCCGACTACTTTATTTTCGCTGACCAGCACAATCCCCCACAATATCCACTGCTTGGCAGCGAAACCATCGTGCATCGTGTTAATGAAATCGAGTGCTTCATGGAGTTGTGTCAGAGGTTCGGAATTATAACGCTGGACTTCGGCGTCACCGCGAAAAGCTAAAACATCTGATGCATCTGCCGCGACGATTTCGCGCAGCAGCAGCCGTTCAGTGCTGATCGTCGGGAACGCCGAGAAATCAAATCGATTCATAAACTACGGCAAACATCGTTCGAGCCGCAAATCTAGACCTCTCGGAGCGCGCCCGTGCCGGCCTTCGCCTGACCGTTCTCTGGTGCGGCAGGCAGTTCCACCCAGAATACCGATCCACCTTCTGGCGGCCAATCAGCGCCAACCAGTCCATTTTGCAGCGTGACGAGGTGCTTCACAATCCACAAGCCGAGTCCGGTGCTGCTCTCGCCTGCGGTGGGGCGCGGCGTCAGCCTGCCAAACTGCGTGAACAGGCGGTCACGATCATGCGCGGGAATGCCCGGCCCTTGATCGCTAACACAGATACGCACCTTGCTGTCGTGGTTGGTCGTCCACAGCGTCACCGTAGATTGCGTTGGGCTGTATTTGATGGCATTGCTGACGAGATTGCCCAAAACCTGCTTGGTGCGTTCGGCATCAGCTTGGACAGTCGTCGGCTGCTTGATGATCCGCAGCGTGATCTCTTTGCGCTGCGCGTGGAGCTTATGCTGTTCGGTGACATCAAACAGAATGTCATCAACAGGAACAGCCTGTACGTTTAAGTCAATTTTGCCTGTTTGCAGCGCCGCCGCATCCAGAAATTCTTTGAGGACACCTTCCATGCCTTTCAGCGTGGATTCCATCGAACTCAACACGTCCATCACACCGGGCGTTTCGCCAGCCATTTTTTCCAGCAGCGAATGGGCCAGCGTGAGGTTCATGATCGGCCCCTTCAAATCGTGGGACACGATATGGAAAAAGCGATCTTTCATCTCGTGGGCGCTCTCAAGCTGGCGAATGGTGTTCTTGCGCTCATCTTGCAACCGCTTGAGTGCCACTTGAGTCTCGACCCGCGCCATCAACACATCGACCTTGATCGGCTTGGTGACGTAATCGTTCGCGCCCAGTTTGAGGCCCTTAATCACGTCCTCTCGGTCAGCCCGGGCCGAAACCAGAATCACAGGCAAATCCCCCGTTTGCGGGTTTTTGCGAATGTTCTGAAGCGTCTGCAAGCCGTCCATCACCGGCATCATGATGTCCAACAGCACGATGTCAAAGGATTGTTTTTCGAGTATATCGAGCGCGTCTTGACCGCTGTTCACCGCAGTTACGCGATACTTGCGCTCGAAGATATGCTGCAACAGCGTCAGGTTTTCCATATTGTCATCAACAGCAAGGAGCTGTGGTGTCTCGTGCAGTTGGCTCATATTTTATGGTCACAGCTTTGGCTAGGTCGTCTACGTGCGCTCTAATTATGCCACACGACAAGCGTTCAAGGGCAAGCAAAATCGAGAGCTAAGGTGATAATTTTGTCACAACCGGCACAATACAAAATCTTAGCTCGATATTGGCAGTTCTATCCAGAAGATCGAGCCACCTTCAGATGGGCATTCTACCCCCACCTGACCATTTTGCAAGGTGACGAGATGTTTCACAATCCACAAGCCAAGTCCTGTACTGCTCTCGCCTGCGGTTGGACGCGGGGTGAGCTTGCCGAACATGGTGAATAGGCGATCACGCTCCTCAACGGGGATACCCTGCCCCTGATCGGACACATGGATGCGCGCACACTGATCGCTGATTTCCGTCCAGATGGTGACGACTGAATTGGATGGACTGTATTTGATCGCGTTACTGACGAGGTTGGTCAGCGCTTGCTTAAAACGTTCTGGGTCAGCAAGAATGGTCAAATCCGAGCGCTGTAAATCAAGCAAAATATCTTTTTTAATGGCAGTAAGCTGCTGCTGCTCAACCACATCCTCGATCATTCGATCTAGGGGTGCATCACTCATCCGCATATCGACCTTGCCGCTTTGCATGGCCGATGTGTCGAGGAACTCCATAATCAGCGCGTTCATCTTCTCAACGGTGGTTTCGATCATGTCTAATAAGCTGTTGCCTTTTTCATTATCAGCAACGATCTTTCGCAGCAGATGTTGTGCGAGCCGTATATTTCCCAGAGGGCCTTTCAGGTCATGCGAGGCAATACGCAAGAACTGGTCTTTCAGTTCGTTGGCCGCTTGCAGATCAGCGATGATCTCCTTACGCTCATCCTGTAAGCGCTTCAACATAAGCTGCGTTTGCACACGGGCGTATGTCACGTCGGTATCTATCGGCTTGACGATATAATCATTCGCGCCCAGTTTTAGGCCCTGAACCACGTCGTCCGCGCCGGACAGCGCCGATATGAGAATTACGGGTGTCTCGCAAGTGCTTGGCCGCCCGCGCATGATTTCGAGGACTTCCAAGCCGTCCATTTCCGGCATCATAATGTCCAGCAGCACCATATCGAATGGGGCCTGCGCCAGCATATCGAGTGCCGTTTGCCCATCGCCCACCGCCTTGACGTTGAACTGCTGCTGAAACAGGCGTTTAAGCAGAGATCGATTGGCTGGCTCATCATCTACCACCAACATCAGCGGCATTGAAAGAGTTTCTTCCATTGCAGTAGGCCCTTTATGACTCCTTCGTTACTAAACGAAGTTTACAGCACAAACACCACTGTAATAGTTAATAAGCCAACATGAATGTCTATTGACATCGCCGGCCGCAATTACGGACTGAGAGCGGGAACGACGAGGCGGAACAAAAGATAAACATCGAGCGGGATGAACAGCAGGTGGAGCGCTAACGGCAGCCATGGACCCCAGCGATTCAAACGTTCCCATCGAGACAATAATACGCGCCGCAGGGTATCGAGACCTTTCGACCACAGCAGCGCGAACGGAATCAGCGCCGGATACAGATAGCGGCCTTGAAGCTGCAAAAACTCGCTGTTGTAGTAGACGTAAGCGGCGAATGCCAGCACGATCACCAGCAGCAGCAGCCAAATTGCCCATGAATGAGTATCGTCCGCTTCGGTTTCAGAACGCGATTTCGGCCTGAACGCCGCCATAATCAGCCCGATCAGCGCCAGCGCACTCGCGCCCTGCATAATGCGATAAGCCCATCCCGGCAGCGGCGCGGCCATCCAGCCGAACTGCCCCCAGAAGCTGTTAAACGTCGTGCTGACGGCCTTGCTCAGATAAGCACCCCAACCAATCAGCGCAATATCGTCGGCAGTGCGCGGCTGACCCGCAACCACACGGTCATGTTCACGTAGGCCCAAGAAATCAGGGATACCGTAAACCGCGAAGTTTCGCCCCCACCACAATCCACCCAGTACCAACGCCGGAATGAGAAAGAGGATGATTGTTCGCGCCAGCGAAACGAAAGCGCGTTCACTTGACCACCAGCGCAGCACAATCGCAAACAAGGCGACGCCAGCCATCAAGTACGTCGTGCCTTTAGTGACGAAACCGATGCCCACAAGCAAACCGAGCAGCCACACCGGGACGTTTCCGCCGCGCACGTATACCACTGATGCCAGCAGAATTAGACCGATGACCAGTTCCGCCAGCCCATCGTTATTGACACCTGCCAGAATCGAAACATGCTGCGGGATAAACGCCACCAGCGCCGCCGCTGCCAGAGCAATCCATGACTGGCGTGGGAAAACCGCTTTGCCCACCGCATAAGCCGCAATCACCACCCCCGCGCCGATGATGACGGACAACAGTCGCAGCGCCGATAAGCTGCCACCGCTGACTTTGTAAACCAGCGAGGCGATCAAGTAATAAAGCGGCGGTTGATGGTCTTCATATTCGATGGTGCTAATGCGGTCTAAGCCTTCGGGGGCAAACTGCGTACTAGTGAGTTCACCGAGATAGGTGGTGTCCCAGTCGCCCATTTCGATGACCGGACAGCAGCCGTTGGTGGCCACCTGCGCGACGTTGTTATAATGCGCGGGTTCATCCGGTACTTGCCATGCGGGTGTTAGCAGCGCATACAGCGCGCCGACGACCAGATAAGCCAGTACAATCGCAGCCAAGAGCGCATGTTCGATGGAAATTCGGCGCATAGAGAGACCTTGCTCCTCATTGTCGAGGCGCATCACGGCGAAACCTCTATCCTAGAAACACGCGCTGATTTTCGGTAGTGCGAGTTATTTTCGCAATCCTTCGTGATGACTATAATTAAACTAAGCCCAACTGCAATGACCGAGGAAGGATACCCCGTATGTCAATGGAACAGCTTCAACAAGTGTATCAGTTGATTAAAGATGGCCAAAAGCGCGAAGCCATCGATATTTTGAAGCCGATTGTAAAAAATGACCCTGATAACGCCGACGCATGGTGGCTGATGGCCAACGCTGTCACCGACCCTGATTATAAGCGGCGCGCATTGGAGAACGTGCTGCGACTGCGCCCGAACCACGTCAAAGCCCAGAATATGCTCGACGGATTACAAATGCAGATGCAAGATGACCCGTTTGCTGATCTCGGCAGTCCGGGCACCTCAGCTTATGGCGACCCGTACAGCAGTTCATCCAGTCGCGGCAGCCTAATAGATACGGGTAATGCTCCAATGGGGCGACAAGCTCCGAGTGGTTATCCGCCGCCGTCATCCGTTCCGATTCAGCGCCCCGCCAAGAAAGGCCCCAACGGTTGCGTGATTTTCCTTGCGATCATCGGCGGCTTGGCGGTTTGCGCTTGCGTCGGCTGCTTCGCACTGGTGACGTATGGTGGCGGACTGATGGCCAACATCTTTGGGGAAAACTACGAGAACTTCGTCCTTACCGTGACTGCCATCCCCAATGATGATCCGCAGCAGCTTGCAGACGCATTCGTATATTTCCTCAACCAGTCTGTTCCCGGCCTGAATGTAACCATCGATGCCAACGATCTCGGCACACTGAGTAGTTTCTCCGCCTTTACCAACTTCAGCCCGACGCTGCCGGGGAACGTCGCGCAGCAAGGCTCGCTTAACCTTGGTCAAACGCAGAGCGGCAGTTTCGGCGCTGGTCAGCTTCAAGGCTGGACGTTCTCCGGTGAGAGCGGCCAGACCGTGACCATCACGGTTCGCGGCAGTGGCGTGGTTGACCCCATCACCGCGCTGTACTCGCCTGCCAATACGATCTTGATGTTTGACGACGATTCGGGCGGCTCGTTAGCGTCACGGATTCAGATTTCGCTGCCCTCAACGGGGACATACACGATTGTCGCCCAAGAGCTTGGCGGGCGTAGCGGCGGCTATGAGGTCGAACTGGAATCGGGCGGCAGCAGCAGCAATAACAGCGCCTTCGCCACCGCGACACCTGCGGCCATCGACACCAACGCAACACCCGAAACCAGCAGCAAATAGTGACGTGAATTGTAGGGGCGCTTCGCGAAGCGCCCCTACCAATACCCCCTAAGCTGCCTTCGCCGCCATATGCTGCCGATACCACGCCAGCGTTTGCCGGATGGCCTCACGATGAGGCGTGATAGGCGTTTGGCCGAACGTTCGCGTAAATTGGCCGTGATCCAGCACGAATGGCTCCTCGAACTGATACATCATCTCCACCACTTCGCGCAGGATAGGCATGAATAACCCCATCGCCTTGAGAACCAGCGCGGGCGCACTGCTGACCTTCGCCGGAAAGCCCGCTTCTTCAAACACCATCGACACAAACTCGCGTGTGGTCAGTGTTTCCGCGCTCGGTACATGCCATGCCCGACCCAACGCCGCGTCATGTTCACCGAGCGTCACCAGCCCGCGCCCGAAATCATTGATATATGTGTAGGTATGCGGCATATCGAGATCGCCTATCATAGTGACACCTTTGCCTTGCAGCGTGTTCGGAAAAACCCGTTCGCCCACCGCCGAGTCGAACACCCCCGCCCCGAAAAAGTCCGCCGCCCGTCCGATGGTCACACGCACCTTGCCCGCTTTGTGAGCATCGAGCGCTGCTAGGGCCATCTCCGCACGGGTTTTGCCTTTGCGTGTATGCGCGGCATAGGGCAAGTCTTCCGTCATTGGGCCGTTGACGTGTCCGTACATATACAGGTTGTCCGCGATGACCAGCTTCGCCCCGACGAAAGCCGCCGCTTCAAGGATGGTCGCTTGCAAGGGCATGAACTTGGTCGTCCATTCGGTGTAAGCGGGCTGCGCGCACTGATAGACCACCGCCGCGCTCGATGCGGCTTCGCGGGCTTTGCTCAGGTCGTACAGGTCGCTCTTGATGACCTCAACCCCGGCGGGAACGTCCGCTTTGCCGCTGCGGTTGACCATGCGAACGCGCTTGCCCTGTTTGACCAACTCGCGCATGACGGCCATCGCAACCGGCCCCGTTCCGAAAACGACATTCAATTCGCTGCTGTTCATGTTGAGTCTCCTAAATGTGATGTGAGCGAAATTGTGATGATGACGTGTTGAAGAAAGCCGCCTGCGAAACAGGGGTTTTCACCGATTGCTATAGTTTTTGCAGGGGCGCAATAGATTGCGACCACATTGGATAATTTACGGCGGCGGCAGGCCCATATGCTTGAACAGCAGTTGGGCCTCATAACGATACATCGCGGCGGGGTCGCCCACCACAGGCGGCGTATGACCGTAAAGTTCCAGCGAGATCATACCGTGAATGCGCGTCCACACCACTGTCGTCAGATACAACACACCGACGGGCACTTCATAGCCATCGCGTCCTAAAATGCCGCGTAGATGTTCCGCAACGGTTGGCGGCAGGTCGTCATAATCGCTTGGCAGCGTCAGCAGTCCGCCCTCGTCCAGCGCTTGCAGCAAGCTAACAAACGTGACCGACGTTCGCATAACCGCCGGAACAGTGACTTCACGAGGCGCATGGTAGCCGGGAATCGGGTTGCCGTAAATCAGCATGTAATCGGTGGGATGGTCAATCGCCCATTGACGATAAGCCAGCATCGCGGCCATCAAGCGCTGGACAGGCTGTGATTCAGGAACGG
>JACMMD010000230.1 GCA_014379235.1 Anaerolineae bacterium | reverse complement strand
TGACCTGACTGAATGTATCCTTAATGACCTTTCGTCCAGTTTTTTCAGGCTCTTTATCGTTTGGCGACGCCACGTATAGACAGTGTAGTTCGGCATCAAAGGCGTGGGCAAGTTGCAATGCAAGAGGAGCGATCCTTCGGGCCTGTGCTCCGCCATAAGTCGCTAACAAAATACGATGAATAGCGTGTAATCCGCGATCATGCACAACTGCAATATCACAAATTGATTCGTCAACCAAGGCATCAATAACTCCCGTCAATTTTGTTGACTTTCCATTCTCCCAACCGCGTGCATCCATCATGAGCAAAGCACAGTGATAACGCCCGGAAACTTGAACAAGTGCATCCGTCAAGTTATCGGATGGGCGCTGGACTAATTGAACAGGTGCTGGATCGCCAATCCTTGGCTCGTAACGATCTAGTTTCTCACGCAGCAATTCATGGTTGATCTCCGTTTGAGCCACATCAACAACGATCACTTCGCCCTTTTGTTCTCCGCTTATCGCGGTTGCCAGATCAAGCATCGTGTCGGTCTTTTCGTCGCCTTTCAACGGGACTAATATACGAAATTCTCGAACTGCGAGTTCTTCAATACGATCTGGAGAAGCCCCATGTAATTGAGCCAAATAAGCAGGGTTGAAGAGTTCAGTATCGAACTCGGCTGTATAGCCGCAGCGATTACAGACAAAACTCATCGGTAAGACGTCGAGGGGATTGATAATCCCCGGTTCTCCTTCAGCAAATTCGTAGAGACGATCAGGATGGACACCTTGAAATTGAAGTGTACCCTGACAGAGCGGACACGGCAGTTCAAAATCGTCAAGGCGCTCGCCCCGTGTACGACTCAGGCGCTGTGCATCTTCCAAACTCTTTGCCTCATCCAAGCTAATCTGATCTGCGCCTGCTGGCTCGGAGGATTCTGGAACAACTCCTGATGAATCGTGCATATCAGTCTCTTTCTCGGTTGCGGTTTATGCCAAGCGTTGCCAGAGCATAAGCGCTCCTAGCATGACCGCTGTTCCAAAAGCATTCCATAGGGCGTAGTCGGTAACAAGTCCCGAATGCCAGCTGCGAATTAAGCCGGCGACACCGCTTAATGGACGGGCGAACGATTTGCCGATTTGCTCCTGTGGATGCAGCAGTCCATATGCCAACAAACTGCCACCAATGAGAACAACCAGCGGAACCGTCCAATGCTGTAGATCCAACGGGTTCGGCGGCACTTCCTCATGAATAAGCTCGATGTCCAGATCGGTTGGATTGATTCCCATCACGCTGTTGACGTAATGGTCGCGATTATAGAGTGCTTCAGAGGCGGGCCACGCGAAATGTTCGGCCGTCCATGCCGGAAAACTACCGACGAGAATGGAACCGACAACCATTAGCACCACCGGCAGGAGCGCCAATGGGTGTCCTTCGCCTACATGGGTTGGCGTACCATGTACCGGACGAGACCCAAAAACTGACCAGACCAACCGTGCCAGGCCCGCAAACGTAAATATACTGGCGACAATCACGATCACGGTCAAAAGGCCGAATCCTGCTGAGGTAACGGCCTCTTCCAGCATAGTCTTGCTGATAAAGCCGCTTAAAAAGGGCATCCCACTCAAGCCTAATGCTGCCAGTGCCATACAGCCAAAAGTCACCGGCATCCGCCGTGCCAGATTCCCTCCCTCACTCAGGTCATGAATATTGGCTCGCTGGCTGACAATCCCTGCACTGATAAAAAGCGCGGTCTTGAGCAGCGCATGATTGATGACGTACATAGCCGCCGCCGCAAGGCCAGCAGGCGTACCAAGGGCAACTCCTAGGACGATATATCCCATCTGAGACACGGAAGAAAATGCTAACACACGCTTGATAGACTGCTGGTGGAGCATCTGAATCCCGCCCACCAGCATGGTTAGCGCGGCAACAATCAGCAGTCCAGTTTGAATAATGCTCCCCGGCTGAAAGGGCACGAGCGTAAATACACTTCGTGCTACTGCATAGATGCCGACCTTGATAAGCGCTCCAGAGAACAAAGCGCTGACTGGAGATGGCGCAACCGAATGGGCGTCTGGTAACCAAAAATGCCATGGAACGAGGGCCGCTTTTGTGGCGTAGCCGCCGATCAACAATCCGATAGCAACATAACCGCCGGACGTTGCGTGAAACTCATGCGCGATCTGAGCGATATTGAGTGCGCCTGTTTGCATGTAGAGTAGAGTAAGGCCAATCGCAATAAAAAATGAAGCCACAGTGTTCGTAATGAGATATTTGAAAGCCGCTTCGACAGCGTCGCTGCGCTCGACATGAAATCCAGTTAAGGCAAAAGCGGCGACAGAGAAAACTTCCAACCAGACAAATTGATTAAAGAGGTCACCGCTCAGGCAGAAACCAATGAGAGCCGCCTGAATAAGCATGAGGAGAACGTAATAAGGAATGTGCCCGCTCTGGTTCTCCATGTAAACAAGCGAGTAAATGAGCGCCATCAGGCCCACGATGGCAACCACAAGAGCAATGAGCAGCGCCCAGGCATCAACGCTCAGACTAATTCCGATGGCAAGCCCATCTCGCGGTACCCACCCGCCCAGCCAGTAAACAAGCACCTGTCCACTGGAGACAGCTTCTATAAAGCTCGCCAGTATCCCTAAGGTGACAAGCGTCGCCACAATGCAGCTTAACCAGACCAATCGATGGGCCCATCGCCCGATCAGGGGCAGTAAAAAAGCCGTCGTCAACGGGATGAGAATGGGCGCGGCCAGAATCAAGTTGTTCATTAGCCCCGAAGGTTTCGTATACGTTGGGCGTCCAACGTGCGATGATGGCTCGCAAGCTGGATAATCAACGCTAACGCCAGCGCCAGCGTGACAACACCAATGACAATTGAGGTCAGCGCGAGCGCTTGCATAATCGGATCAACCACCGCTGTTTCTCCCGGAACGATCCTCGCTTCATAAAAGATCGGCGCAGTAGCCCCAGCGCGATACCCCAGCGTGATCAAAAGCAGATAGGTAGCGCTTTCCATCAAGCCTAGACTCAAAATAATTCGAATAAGATTGCGGTGTGTGACGACCCCGTACAAGCCGATCACGAACAGTAAAACTGATCCGGTCAAATTGACCGCGAGAATCATTGTCACTCCTGCTTCTTAGTCTATTGGTCATCTAAACGGTTAAGAAGACGCCTTTTGCTTTCGCCTTTTTGCAGCGACTCCAAAAGAATGAGCACTACAAGCAGTGTACCCGCCGCAACCTTAAAGCCAACGACAAAATTCAAGATCAGGATAATCCCGCCCGAGATCAAGGTTCCCGGTGCGCCACCCTTGAGAACGTTACTCAAAAATGACACCCCGAAAAAGACTCCTAACAGACCGATAAACACATACCCAAGCGCGCCAATATGCTCCGCCAAGTCTAAATCTTCCTCATGGAAGCGGCGAACAATGTTATAACCGTAGGCGAGATAGAAGCTCATGACTGCTCCTACAAGAATCATCCCGCCTTGAAATCCTCCGCCCGGTGTCAAGTGACCATAGGTGACAATATAAATGCCGAAGACGAGAATTAATGGCAAGAGGCTTCGAATAATGGTACGTACCATGACCGTCATCTCGGCTTCGTGCACAATTTGCCGTTTTTGAATGCGTCGGCGCGGCTTCTCGACCATATTTTCCCACTCACTTCTACACGATTTGTCAAAGACGTTCTAAGTAATGCCCGTCTCACGTCGCCGCTGCAAATAACGCCGCATCAAAAGGGTGACTCCTGTGGCCGCTGTAAGTAAGATTGACGACTCCCCTAGCGTGTCATACGCCCGCCAATCGAAATTAATGGCTGCGACTACGTTGGTCGATGTCGTTTCCGCAACCGTACGCTCGTTGTAGAATTGAGCAACCCTGCCCAATGGCGCGTTAAGCGGTTTTGCTTCACTAAAAGCAGCGAGTAATGTGATAAGTAGACACATCGATGTGAAAAAGACGAGCAGCACTCGCATCTCTATTCGACTTCCGACGGGTCATCTAGCAGGCTGCGAATCTTCGCGAGTGAGATAAGCATGACCATCGGTACCGCTACCGCCCCAACAGCGGCTTCGGATAAAGCCACATCGGGTGCTTGCAT
>JACMMD010000229.1 GCA_014379235.1 Anaerolineae bacterium | reverse complement strand
GTATCAGGATTATAGATTCGCAGCGGCGGAACGATGCCAAATGGCGGCGCATCTTCCCAGATCACCAGCGTCGTGCCAGCCCGCAGCGAGAAAGCATTCACGATACGGTTGTAGACCAGTATCGCTTCCGCAGATACGTTGAGTTCTTCCGCGATCAGCAGCACCACTTCACGCGGCTGCATAACGACAGTCCAATCACCGGGAGCGGGCTGGATACCGGGCGGGATGACTACCGGAGCGCCATACGGTGGGCAGTCGCCGGGAATGGTCAGTTCCATATCGGGGAATAAAATCAAGTTCACAAGAATATCATTCGCGTCAGCGATGCACTCGATCTGCGCGTCAAATTCCATGGCGATCTGGCTGAGTGTGTCGCCGTATTGGATCACATAAGTGGTGTCCTCTTGCGCGGCGGCAGGCAGCAGCGTGATCGCGCTCACTATCGCCGCTATACTGACGATCAGCACAGCCAGCGCGATAAAGTGGGCAGTAGAAGATTTCGGCATTGCATCTCTCCTTACGAGTTCCGAAAATCATCAATGCCGTAGTGTAGCATATTCTCGCGTTGTGCGGCGCGCCCTGCGGGGACAATTGTACGTATAGGTACTAGAGTACAAAGTGATGAGGAATGAGTCAAAGCGGTTCGAGGCGCGAGGGTCGAGGCTCAAGTGGAAACGATGCCTGAAGGTTGACAAGCTGACGGCTATTGGCTAACTGCTAAAAGCTAACGGCTATGTTATGCTTGAGCCAATCCCCCTGCGATTAGGGGAATACAGTCCGATGCTGGACTGTACAATAATGACACAATGAATACGGGAAATTGATGAGACGCGGAACAATCTTTCTGGTGGTGTTTGTGGTGCTCGCTGTCGCGGTCATCGGCGTGAGCCAATTTTTGCGTTCACAGCCGCCGCTCGAAATCACGCTGGCGGTCAACCCGTTGGCTGAGGCATGGGTGCGGGACGCGATGACCAGCTTCAACGCGGGCGAAAATGCTGTTGGCGCGGCGGCGAGGCGTGTTCAAGTGCAAGTCATTTCCACCGATGATCCCGCCGTGTGGCAGGGCGAATCGCGCTGGACACTGGCCAATCATCCCCACGCATGGATACCCGCATCGAGCGCATCCGTCGATTACACAGCAGGTTCAGGCGGCAATCTACCGTTCGTCAGCGCCGCCGATTCACTGGCGCGAACTCCGCTGGTTTGGGGCGGTTATGCCAGCCGTGTCGATGCATTAGCCAACAGCGACGCGATAACAACCAATACACTCGACTGGCAGATGGTGGCCGAAGCCGCAGCAACGGATGAGGGTTCATGGGCCGCGCTCGGCGGTGATGCGAACTGGCGCTTCTTAAAAGTGGCCTTCCCCCGCCCTGACAGCACCATGAGCGGACTCGGAGCATTGTTCTCCGGCGCGGGTTATTTCAATGAGAACGCCACGCTCACAGGCGGCGCAACCCGTTCGCGGGAGTTCCAGTCCGCGTTCGTCCCGATCATCAACGCCGTGCCGAACTTCCAGACGCTTGGCAGCGACATCGCGGCAGCGGCGGCACGCGGCTCGTCCACTGTAGAAATTGCGCTGCTACCCGAAAGCCAATGGCTGTTGAACCTCGACGGCATCACCAACAACGAAGATATGCGCTTCAGCTATCCGGCCTATCAGTTCATGCTCGATTTCCCGTTGGCACGCTGGCAAAGTGACACCACCACTGCTGACGAACAGGCGGCGGTAGATGCCGTCGCAAACTTTCTCTTGAGCGCGGCGCAGCAGCAGAACGCGCAGCGCTTCGGTTTACGTCCGGCACAGGGCGAACCGGGAGCGCCCGCAGGCAGCGCCACGCCAACCGCAGCGCAGCTTACGCAAACCTCGCCATTGTTCGAGGCCGCTTTGCCCTATGGAATCATGCTGCAACCCGATTACGGTCAACTGGTAGAAGCGCCGACCCGCTCCGAAACGCTGGCCCTGCTGACGTGGTTCGCCAACGAGCAGCAGAATTAACGGCATTGTCGTAGGGGCAGGTCTGAGACCTGCCCTTAGAGATAGAACATGAGGACACAACCCATGAAACGTGTGAAAGTTTCTCGTTTGCTGATGTTATTACTGGCATTAACGCTGCTGGCAGGCTGCGGCGGCGATAGTGGTGGCGCTGTTGCCATCGGAACGCCTGTCGGCGGCGTAGCGCGACCCGGCAACGCGATTGATGTTTCGATCATCTATGCGCCGGAACTTGAACTCTACATGCCGCAGGCCATCGCGGATTTCAATACCTCCTTCGCCAATGGCACAAACCCGATCACCGACGAAGCGCTGGCATCCGGCGAACGCCCGATTTTCGTCACAGGCCGCTCTGGCTCATCAGGTACGGTGATGCAGGGCATCATCAACGCCATCATCGCGCCCAATAACCAGAACGTTGAACGCCCGACCATCTACATGCCCTCGGTCAGCCATTGGTTAGCACTGGCCAATTATCAGAGCGGGCGGCAGTTATTTGACCTTGCCGAAGCGCAGCCGACGGCCCTCGCGCCTGTTGTCATGGCCATCTGGGAAAGCCGTCTCGAAGCCATCCGTAATACCGTCGGTTACGAGGACATCGGCTGGGAAGAACTACTCGACGTGCTGGCTAGCCCCAACGGTTGGCAAGACTACGGCATCGAGGGCCGGCAGACCATTTACTACGGTCACACTGATCCCTACATCAGCTCAACCGCGCTGTCTACGTTGATCGCGGAGTTCTACGCCAGCGCCAGCGCCAACGGTTTCACAGGCCGCCGACTGGGGTTGGAACAGGTCAATGATCCGGCTATTCAACAGGGCGTGCGCGACATCGAAGAGCTGATTCGCCACTACTCGCAGCGCACCACAGAATTCAAAGAGTACATCGCGCAGGGTCCCGAATATCTGGACTTCGTGGCTCTGGAAGAAAACGACCTGATCTACATCAATCAAGGTCTAACGCAGTATCAGCCGCCGGAACGCCTTGTCGCGCTCTATCCGAAAGAGGGTACGTTCTGGCACGAGCATCCGAGCGGCATCGTCAGCGCTGATTGGGTGACGGAAGAACAGCGCGAAGCAGCCCGCGTCTTCACCGAATACCTGCTGACGCCCGAAGTGCAGCAGGTGGTCATGAGCAACGGTTTCCGCCCGGCCAACGCCGACGTTGAACTGGGCTTCCCGTTTGTCGAGGAGAATGGTGTTGACCCTGCCGGCCCGGCTACTGTGCTGGACGTACCCGCGCCGGACGTGATCGCGGCGGTGCAAGCCAACTGGTCATTCGTTAAGAAGCAGGCAGACGTGATGATTTTGATCGACGTGTCTGGCTCGATGGAAGAAGAAAACAAAATCGGCCAAGCGCGAGAAGCGGCCATCGCTTTCTTGGAGAACATGGAGCCGACCAACCGCGTCGGGCTGACGGTGTTTAGCGATTTCGTGGAGATGCGCGTGCCGTTGGCCAACGTCGAAACCAACCGGCAACAGGTTTACTCGCATATTCAGAGCTTGAAAGCGGAGGGTGGCACGGCCATGTATGCCGCGCTGACGGAAGTGGTCGAGTTCATGAACGGGCAGACCGACGATAACCGCATTCGCGCTGTCGTGCTGTTGAGCGACGGCGCGGATACCAGCGACGGTTCGGTGACGCTCAACGACACGATTCAGGCGATCAACGCCAGCCGCAACGCGCTCAATCCAGTGATCGTTATCCCGGTGGCCTACGGCTCGAACGCGGACATCAACGCGCTCAACAGTGTCGCCCGTGCCAGCGCCACCCGCGTCCAATCCGGCGACGCTGAGAACATTCTGGGTGTGCTGCAAATCATCAGCAGCTACTTCTAAGACGATGCGATCACGATTACATGGATCAAGCCGATGAGCGTGAAAAACCGCCTGCAATTGCAGGCGGTTTTTATTTGGGTTGGTTAAGCGCCATTAAAGCAAATCGCGATCAGCCTTAACAGCGCCCAAACCTATTGTTCGTGTTCTTAACACAGCATGAGGAGAACGAGCAAGATGAACCAACGGGATAAACGAGTGACTCTAAAAAGCAGAATCAGAGCATTGTGGATCGTGATGATCGCCGCGTTACTGGTGGGATGCGGTGGTGATGCGTCTAAGAATACCACCTCTCCGATTAGCCTCGATCCAACTCCATTCGGCGGCGTTGTTCGACCTGAAAACGCCATCGACATCTCGATCATCTACGCGCCCGAATCCGACCAGTATATGCCGCAGGTCATTGCGGATTTCAACAGCGCCTATGCCAACGGGCGCAATCCTTTGACCGAACAGCCGCTTGCATCCGGTGAGCGCCCGATCTACGTCACAGGCGGCCCGCCAACGGCTTCGAAATCTTCTGGCGATGTGACACAGGGCATCGTCAATGCGGTCATCGCGCCCAACAATGCAAACGTCGAGCGTCCAACGATGTTCGCACCCTCCGTGAGTCACTGGCTGACGCTGGCGAATTACAATAGTGGGCGGCAGATTTTCGACCTGTCCGAAGCACAGCCGACGGCTCTCGCGCCTGTTGTCATCGCCATCTGGGAGAGCCGCCTGCGCGCCATTCAAGAGACTGTTGGCTACGAGGATATTGGCTGGGAAGAACTGCTTGACGTATTGCACAGCCCCAACGGTTGGGCTGACTATGGTATTCCCAACGGACGGCGCGCAGTCTACTACGGTCATGCCAACCCGATTAACAGTTCCACAGCCCTGTCCGCACTCATAGAAGAATTCTATGCTTGCGCTCGGCAAAACGGCTTTACAGGTCGCAGACTGTCAGCTCAAGAAATCAACGTTCCAGAGGTGCAGCAGTGTGTACGCGACATCGAAGAACTCGTGCGCCATTATGCGCGCCGCACCGAAGACCTGCTGCTGTATATCCCACAGGGGCCAGATTACCTCGACTTCGTAGCGATGGAAGAGGTCGATGTGATCGACCTCAATCAGGGTGATCTTGATTATTTGGCCGCAGGGCAAACGTTTCAACTCCCTGAACGGCTGATCGCCGTTTATCCCAAAGAAGGCACGTTCTGGCACGAGCATCCGATTGGCATCGTCAATGCCGAGTGGGTAACGGACGAACAGCGCGAGGCTGCCCGCGTCTTCACGGATTATGTCCTCACACCGGAGGTACAAACACTGATTATGAGCTTCGGCTTTCGTCCCGCCAATCCCGATGTCCAACTCGGCTTCCCATTTGTCGAGGAAAATGGTGTTTCGCCAGACGGGCCGACAACGGTTTTGGATGTACCCACTCAAGACGCGCTCATCGCCATCCAACAAAGCTGGACATTGGTACGCAAACAGGCCGACGTACTCCTGTTGATCGATGTTTCTGGCTCGATGGAAGACGAGAACAAAATCGGAATAGCAAGAGAGGCCGCTGTCGCCTTTCTCGAAAATATGGAACCAACCAACCGCGTTGCGTT
>JACMMD010000228.1 GCA_014379235.1 Anaerolineae bacterium | reverse complement strand
TCTCAGCGAGGCTGTTGATAAACGGCCCCTGCCGCCCTGAAAGCAGCATATCAACATCACCGGATACGGCGCGTGGCGGCTGATCCGGCGCATAGCGTTCGCCGCGCTGAAAGCTCAAACCGATGATACGCGCACCGTCAGTTTTGCCGTAGTTGAGCAAAAAGCGCTCGTGCCCCATATTCATCAGCACCACATCACCGCGTCCGGTTTCGGCATTGATGATCGGCATCATCTCGTGCAGCGCTGTTTCGCCACCGTAGTACATCGGGTCACTGTAAATAGCGCCCAGACCAAACCACGTCATCGCTACAAACACAATGGGCAGCAGGCCCGCAAATAGCACTCGTCTTGACTCCCTCCCTGCTTGCGGGGAGGGCTGGGGAGGGGTTCTTAGCAGCCACCACAAACCCACGCCGCTAACCAATGCCAGCACACCAAACGCCACTGCCCAACCGGGAACATCAGCGCGCACCCATGCGAAATCGAGCGGACGGCTCGCCCACTCCTGCGGGATAATCACCCAGCGCAAATACTCGACGCGGTTGAGTCCGTCGCTCCATTCGAGCAGCCCGTTGGCCTCTGACGGCAGCATCGACGGGAAATCGCCCCACCAGTACGAAACACCGCTCAACTGCACCCAGACGCTGTAAGTCGCTAGCAGACCGAAGCCGAGTACCAGCAAAAGTCGCGGTTGATGAACGATGCGATCTATAACGGGCAGTGTCAGCAAGAACAGATACGGCACAACTGGCACGAGAAAGCGCGGCGGCCATGACGTTCCGCCGAACCAGTCCGGGCCGCGATTGCCTGTATAAACCACCGCGAATATCGCCAGTAACAGCAGGCTCGCCCAGAGGTAGCGCATTTGCCGCCGGCGATACAGCAGCCATATTCCCGGTATGGCCAGCAGCAGCACAGGCGATGTTCCCCACACGCTGCCACCGATGCTCAAAAGTTGACTGTGCAGCCCGCGCAGCAGATACGAGTTTTCCTCGAAGGCCAGCGCCATAAAACGCTGTATCTGGTTGATCGGATTGAGCGATGAATCCAACTGCGACAGACCGACAAATACTGCCACTACCAATACAACCAGCAGCGCGACCCCGATCAGCAAACGACGTCGCCCTATACGCCGCAGCGCGTGAGTTCCCGGTAATAATATAATCGCCAGCGATGGCACCATGAACGCGCCCGCCTGTTTCGACAGCAGCGCCCCGCCGAGCGTCAGCGCTAATCCAATCAACAGCGCCACCGAGCGAAAACGCCCGTCCCGCCAGCGTTCAGCGAACAAACCCGCCAGCAAAATCAGCAGCAGCGCCAACGGCTCACGAAAGAACGATTTACTGTAGGGCCAAACGATGGTCGCCAGCCCAAAAATCACCGCGCCGAATAGCGCCGTTCGCTCATCATAACCAAGCGCCAGCGCATACAGAAACAACACGCCACCGGAAATCGCACACACCAGCACATTGAACAACCATACCGCGTGAACCAATCCCACATTCGGCAGTTGATTGGCTAACCAGAACAACGGCGCGGCCAGTACGATGGGCAGCGGTTCAGTGTTGACGCTTTGCAGAGGATATTCTTGAACAGTGTAAAAGGATTCTGGCGGACGAACACCTGCCGACAGATCGAGCAGGAAATCGCCATAGCGAACGAGGCTGCCTGTCGCGTTAAACAAATAGAGCGTATCTTCGCTTTCGATACGCCCGCTGTAGGTGAGCATGTAAAAGCTGGCGAGAAAAACGATCAACGCCAGCAGCAGATAAACGCGCTGGCGATTGAATAACGAACGGGGCAAATTAGTAGAAACCACTATAAACGCAGCCGGATGCAACAGGCGCTGCTAACTGTCCTTGCCGCCCCCGGTCAGTTTGCCGCGAACGCCCAACAGACCCTTAATGATTTTCTGGCTTGGGGAGAGATTCTCCAGATTTTCCAGTCCGACCTCATACGTAGCTGCGCCGCGCATGAGCTTGCCATCGCGCACTTGTAGGTCGCCCATAGCGATCAGGGTTTCGCCGTACAGTTTCTTCTCGCCCAATTCCTCGAAAATATCTGCCGCCTGACGGTAGCAGTTATACGCCTGCTCTTTATCACCGAGCGCGACATACACGCCGCCCATATTGCCCAACGACTTGGCTACGCGCAGGTTATCGCCCATCTCTTGAAAGATGTTCAGCGACTCTTGCATCGTATCCAGCGCTTGCTGATGCTCACCGAGCGAACGGTGGACGAGGCCGATATTCGCCAGCATTTCCGCGCCCATATCCGGCTTGTCTTCAGCGACATAGGCTTCGCGGGCCTGCTGGAATATTTTGACTGCCGCTTCGTAATCACGCTGCTGAAACAGCTTAATGCCCTGTTCTTTGAGTTCTTCTGCTGTGCTCACGGTTTATCTCCCTGCACACTACATCGTTATGCTGAGGACGCTCTCACCGACCTTGCGTAAACGGTCTACCGGCATCTGGCTTAATAAAATGGCGATTTCGAGAAATCCACCGTTCAACGGGTTCGACACGAACTGGCGAATATCGTCTGGCAGTTCGGCAAAGCGTTTCCAGTTTTCTTGCAGCGCCAGCCATTCGCCTACGCTGCTGTTAGTTTCCAAAAAGTAGCTGATGTTTTTGCGAACGTGGCTTGCCAGCACCGTAAGTTCGTGCATGGGCAGTGGCAGTTCACCGAGTTCGTATTGGGTGATGCGTTCAGCAGGGATGCCGCTCGCGTCGCTCAACGTCTCGACGCTCATTTCGTTCTGCTCCCGCGCAAACCGCAGCAGTGCGCCGATCATTCGCAGCCGCAGCGCGATGTATTCTCCCTGCGCGGTCATCCGGCTTGCGCGTTCGGTTTCGAGCGTGTTCATGCCCCAGAAATGACTGACGGGCACATCCAGATAGTAAGCAAGGATTTCAAGCTGTGGCAAGCTCGGCACATCGTCGCCAAATTCCCACGCTTCGATCTGCTGCGGCGCAACACGCAAGAGTCGCGCACATTCGTCGAGTGTGCGGGCCGCGTTCACACGGGCATCGTGCAGCAATACCCCCACCATCTTCGCCCGAATACGAAACGATTCGGTGAAGTCAACGGGTTTTGGCTGCGTGTCAGCGCCTTCGGGCCCTTCTTTGGTTTTCTTGAGCCGGGCCGAAACATCTTTGAAGTCCATTTGAAACCTCCACGCAGCGATTTCCAGTCTATCGCATTATAGTCGCAGGTTAGCCTCTAGGCAAACAAAGGATTCATAACTTGTCAGTATTGCTGGCCAGACTTTATCAAGCAATATTTTAAGCCGCTATACTAAAATTAACAGCGCGCTAATGGATATAACGCTACAATAAGACTAGTTAAATTCCAACATGGCGAAGCGCCATATCCTGAGAACGGAACATGCTACAATCTGAGCCTCACCCTTTGCTCGTAGAAAATGCCGGCCTGCGTTCCCAACTGATGCACGCCGCGATGACCAACGAAGTGCTCGTGCGGCTAGGCACAACGCTGCATCTGCCGGAACTGCTGCGTAAGCTGATCGAGTTTCTGCGTGAACGTACCCACTCTGACCGTCTCAGCATTCTCATTCTTGACGATTACGAACTAGCGATGAAATATGGTTATAGCAGCGGGCCGTTTCCATCCGCACAGGCTAAACATGCTCTGGAGAACGTCTTTCTCTATACCTACCTCGCCAACGACAATCCGGTAGTTAGCCAATGGTTACGCGGCGAAACCGCTGAACACATCGTCGGCGATACACTGGTCAACGTGCTACGGGCCCAAATGTTTTTCAGCGTGCCGATCATGGCCGACGAGCAGCTAATCGGCGCTCTGATTGCGGATAACCATCTTAGCGATCTACCCGTCAGCACCGAAGATCAAGAACGATTGTACGCCACCGCGCTCGGTGCGTCGCTGCTGCTGCAAAACGCTCGGCGGCATACAAAAACCGTCGCCCAACTCGAAGCCAATGTGCGCGAACTGAACATGATGCGCCAGATTGACCGCGA
>JACMMD010000227.1 GCA_014379235.1 Anaerolineae bacterium | reverse complement strand
TGGTCGCTGTATTGGCCATCCCGTCCGAACAATGGCAGAACTGGGGTCATACATTTGGCCTAGTAGCTGCCTCACCTACTCATACCCCGTCCCCGACAGAGACGAGCATCCCGACTGCAACCGAGCGGCCCACGCCGACTGATACGCCTACTATTATCCCGACGACGCTCGATGGTGATGTGTTCCAAGACGGGCAATTCGGCGTGGTCTTTGCGGATTTCACGCGCATCGACTCAGGTGTGCCAAATATTGAGCCAAATATCATCTCCGAGTTTCGAGAAGCAGATATTCCCTTAGTCCATGTACTGTACACACTGAATGATAATGAACACGCCTGTGAGGTCGGCAGCGTATACAGGGCTTCGCTGGTGTTATGGGGAGAGGCTGCGCTTGGTGGTGTGCGAATCTTTTTCGAGGTACTACCGTGTCCGCTCAATGGTGCTGGTGGCGATGGTGGGTCTGTGAATGTGAACGAAGATCAGCTTTTCAAAGATGGTGAGCCGCAGCGGTTTAGCACTTACATTTTCGAAGGGATGGATACGCTGTATCTCGCTCATTTCGTGAAGGGGCAGAAAGCCTTTTTTGCGAATGACCTATCGGGAGCATTGACCGCGTTTCAAGCAGCAGCAGACTTGATACCCGAAGGGCGTGAAAACGACGTGCGTGCTGGAACGCTGTACATTTATTTAGGCTTAGTGAATGATGCTTCCGGTAACTACGAGCAGTCTATCGAGAGTTATACACGTGCGATTGAGTTTGAACCCGACAATGCGCTGGCGTACTACAATCGTGGCAACAGCTATGCACGGCAAGCGATAACTCTGCTGCAACAAGCCACTTCGCAGTCCGATGCGGATCAAGCATTTGACCTTTTTCAATCCGCCATTGATGATTATGACCGGGCCATTGATTTAGAGTATATCGACCTCTATCAAGCATACACCAATCGGGGAAATGCACTCTACTTTCTACAGCAATATGATGAAGCTGCTCAAAGTTATAGCCTCGCGCTTGAAGACAACCCTAACTATTCTCTCGCCAATCTTAATCGCGCTGTTGTGTATACAGTGCTCGGACAAACCGAACAGGCAACGGCGGATTATGGAGTATGGGCGTTGAGTTCCGAAGCGATCCCTGCTGAATTGGGGATGGCAGCTCCCGTTACGCTGGCGATTACGCCAAATGATGTATATTCACTGGGATTTGAAGGCTGTGCAGGGCAAACGATCAGCGCGCAGGCGTATCCGGTTGGAATAGATGTTGACCCACTGTTGGTGCTGCTTGACCCCGCTGGCGCGCCGTTAATCGCCGATGATGACAGCGCGCCGAGCGAAAGTGGAATGGCTGCGGGTATCCGTGACTATCGGCTGTCAGCCGAAGGTGAATACACTCTGTTGCTAACGCATTCTACTGGTGGATCGCAGGGTGACATCACCGTTCAATTGCTGACGGAAATAGTCTCCTGTGAAGCCACACCGGAAGCAACTACTGAAGTTACCCTATCATCAGCACCGCCGGGTTGAGGCTAACTTTGTATTACGTGAGCGCACGGCACGGATAACTGTTGAACTTGATAAGCCCTTCGCGTTCGCGCAGTTGATCTTCACGGTTTAGCCTAAGCAGAAACACACTTACTCGACCCTCCGGCGTGAGCGCTTCGATCTTTGCCCCATTTAAGCGGAAATGCTGTTCCCAAACCTGTGTTCGCGGGTTAAACAGCGGCGTGAGACCACCTGTTTCTCGGTCAAATGCGCCAACATCACTCCCTTTGAAGGTGTTACAACTCGGACAACTCAACGCCAAATTGTCGATTGACGTTTCGCCCTCATGTTTTTCAGGGATAACATGATCGACGTGATAAGTGAAGAAGTTGTCCTCTTGACTGAGCAAGCAATACTCGCAGCAGTTGCCTGCGCGGGTGATGACTTGGCGGCGCAACTCAGCACCGATATAGGTCATGACGCTGCCAGTTTTTCGCGCATCCGAATTTTGAGCATGTTCATGAAATGATTCATACGTAGAAATTCATCGAGTTCTGAACGTTCTTCATCGGTCAGCGCATCATGTTGGTTCTGATCGAGCAGATAATATAAGCGTTGATCGAGCGTTTCCGATGGCTTGAACGCGATAATTTGCTCCGGCGTAGGCAGCGAAGCGAGAAAATCCAGAATCTCGTAAAACATCACACTCGGTTGCGCGACTGCCATGAGATTGGCCTTTCTACCCTATCGTCAGCGCCGCAGGATTGACGACGTTTTTGTACTCACCTTTGAGCAGGGCATCGACCACCAACTGAGCCGCTTCGACTGAAACGCTAATTTGCGCGTCGTCGGTGCTGGCGGCCAGATGCGGCGTATGAATAACGCCCGCTAATCCTACCAATGGATGATTGTCCGGCGGCGGTTCTTCCGCGTAAACATCCACCGCCGCGCCCGCGACGTAACCGCTTTTGATGGCCGCCGCGAGATCGTCGTCGTTGATGAGCAGACCACGCGCCGCATTGACGATGCGAACGCCGGCCTTCATCTTGGCGATGCTCTCAGCATTCACCATATAGCGTGTCTCGTCGGTGACGAGGCTGTGCAGCGCGATGAAATCGGCGCGGCTGTAGAGCGTATCCAGATCGACCAGTTCGACGCCCAAATCCGCCGCGACATCCGCCGGAATATACGGGTCATAAGCGACGACAGTCATCTCGAAGGCCAGCGCTCGTTTGGCGACAGCGCGCCCGATGCGCCCGAAGCCGACAATGCCCAGCGTCTTGCCACGCAGTTCGACGCCCATGAACGACTTGCGCTCCCATTTGCCCTGCTGCATCGAACCGTAAGCCTGCGGAATATGTCGCGCTAGGGCCAGCATCAGCCCGAAGGTGTGTTCGGCGGTAGCGATGGTGTTGCCATCGGGCGTGTTCATGACGATGATTCCACGTGCTGTCGCCACATCCAGGTCGACGTTATCCACGCCCACACCTGCGCGGGCGATGACTTTCAGCTTAGGCGCGGCGTTGAGCAGTTCAGCGTCGACAGTGGTGGCGCTGCGAAGAATGATTGCGTCGGTTTCCGCCAGCATCGACAGCACTTGGTCGCGCTTGAAACTGCCCGCCGTAAGCTGGATTCCTTCAATGTTGGCGAATACGTCGAGCGCTCGCGCATGAGCGTTATCCGGGCTGAGAACTTGATAGGTCATTGTGGTTGTTGTTCCTGATGTTATGGTTGGGAATGGTGAAGTCGGTAGTTGTAGGGGCGAACCTATGTGTTCGCCCCATTGGGGCAGACACACAGGTCTGCCCCTACAAATTGCTTGCTACTCGCCCAAAAATTCGTCGATGCCGGACAGCACTTCTTCCAACATCGTCGGTTGCATGTCACCCATGTGCGCGATGCGGAAAGTCTTCTCTTTGATCTTGCCGTAGCCCTTGTCCATCGAGAAGCCGCGTTCGCCCATGAACGAGGCCATGGCATTCACGTCGAT
>JACMMD010000226.1 GCA_014379235.1 Anaerolineae bacterium | reverse complement strand
CTCGATGATGACCACGCCGCCATCGCGTCCCCAACCATTCACGGCGGAATAGGTCACACGTCCGGCGGCGATGGCGCGCACAGGCTGACCGAAGCTCTCGCCGCGAATGCCGTACCAATCTTCGCCTGTGTGATAGCGTCCCTGATGGCGTGGACTCGGTGAGCCGAAATCCTGCGCGATGCGGAATAGGTTAGTGTCGATGGGAAAGTCAATGCTCTGCGCGAAGCCGCACTGCTCCTGCGCGCCGAGTTTGGTAGGGGAGAATGTAAATACAACCGCCAAGACGCCAAGAACGCAAAGGTGAAAAGTGAAAAGTGAAAAGTTTAATAAATACTTTACCTTGCGCCTCTGCATCTCTGCGCCCCTGCGTTAAATCTTTAGCTGAAAGCTGATAAGTGACTAGCTAAAAACTATACCATACTCTCGCCGCCATCGACGTGGATGGCTTGGCCGGTGATGAAGCTGGCAGCGTCCGAACACAGGAACATCACCACGCGGGCGACTTCTTCCGGCGTTCCTTCGCGGCCTAGTGGATTGGTTAAAGGGTCGATTCTCAGGGGTTGATCGACTTCGGCAACATTGCCCGGACAAACAGCGTTGACGCGGATTCCGAGCGGCCCGAACTCGCGGGCGCACTGCTTGGTCAAGCCGATGAGTCCGGCTTTGCTGGCCACATAAGCTACGCCTTCATCGAGCGGGTTGGGATGGCCAGCCGTCGAGGCAACGTTGACGATCACGCCGCCGCCTTCGTCGGCCATGACGCGGCTGAGGAGTTGGCTGCAAAAGAATGCGCCTGTCAGGTTCACATCGAGCAGCCGCCGCCAATCCCATTCATCGAGTTTGGAAAGCGGCCCGCCTTTATAGATACCCGCTGCGTTGATGAGGATGTTCACGCGCCCGAAGGTGTCTCGCGCTTGCTCAATCATCGAGCCGACCTGAAAGCGGTTGGCGACATCGGCTTGCCACGCGAGGGCTTGCCCGCCTGCGTCGATAATCTGCGCGGCGACGCTCTCGGCTAGGTCAGGATTGATGTCATTGACAACAACAGAAGCGCCGGAGCTTGACAGCGCCAGCGCGATTGCTTGACCTATTCCATTGCCCCCGCCAGTGACGAGGGCGCTTTGTCCGTTTAGATTGACCGTGAAGGCGGGCACAGGCTTCGCAGCCAGTCCTTAATCACAGTCGACGCGCCGTTGTGGAAAACTTCTTCTCCACCGATGTCGGCTGCCATTAATGTTTGATCGGTGTTGGGAGCGACGTAAGAGAATGCGCCGTGTTTATATGCTGCATTGTGAGCAGTGCTGGCCGCTTGTCCGAAGCGCTGCCACGGGTTCCAGTCGTCTTGACCCACGACGATTTGCAGGCGTGTGTCGATGGCGAGTACGGCTTTCTCATCCAGTCGATTGGCCACCAATGCGACCCCGTAAGGACGCTGAAGGCGCGCAAACAGACCGAACGAACTGCCGAGCAGGGCTGTACCTGTTCCTTGTGCGACGATGATGACGCGGCGGCGGTTGATGTTCGATTGATCGAGCGCGACTTCGTAGGCGTGAACAGCATCTTGCGTGGTTGAACCGCGCCCACCCGCGCCGCTGCGGCCTGTACCGCGTTGATCCCAACGAAAAACGGCATAGCCGGAAGCCAGTGCAATATCAGCGAAGTGTTGGTAGCAGCCGCGTGTATTCCAACCAACGTGATGCAAAGTAAAAATTAGAGGATAACCGTTTTGCGGTTGAGGGGTGGTAGGATAGTCAATTTGACCAGCAAGCCGCACACCGTCTCCGGCGAATACTAACTCTTTGCTGTGCCCTACCTGAACTGTGTTCTCCAAAAAATGACTCGATGCCACCATCTGCCTCTCCACATTTAAGAGTTAACCGAGACACGGAAAGCAAGAAGAAGGCGTTTTTTTAGGAATTTTTTAGATTAATGCTAGTATAACAGCGTTATCGCAACCCTGCTAGTGTGAAGCTTTGATTAAAACCACACTCTCATAATTTCAACGACTGTAATACATTACTAGGATCCCTTAGATGAAGACATCTGAACGTAAAGCTTGACGTGCTAGAACACCAGTGCTACATTCATTATGAAAACTTTGTGTAGGAGCGTTCAATTGAACGCCCCTACGATAACTTAAAGAGGCAGCGAGTGTCGCTCGAATTTGACAAGGTAGCCGATCAAGTCGAACGCATGGGGCGGCATCTGTCCTACGTCAATATGTCGCTGGAAGATAAGCTGGCGATAGCGCTGGAACGCTTCGAAGCGGCGACTGATCTCGAAGCCATCCACAAGCGTATCGAACTGGTACGTCGCAGCGATGTCAGCGGCTATCGTGGGGCTGCGCCTTACGATGAACCTGTGCCGAGCCGCTTCAATCCGATTGAATCGCCGGAAAGCGCAACCGTTATCGCGGCGGATGGCTCTCAGATTTACCCTGACCAACATGCCGCCGTGCCTTACTATCTGACGAACATCGGCCTATTCGCCTATTACCACGGGCCAGAACAGCGCTTGCCCGACCAATTCACCGACCCGCAGTTGGTGTACGCGCCGCTCTTGCTGTTCGATCACGAGCGCCAGTTGGTCAACCGCGAAACGGTCAATGCGCGTCGAGCGGTAGCCGAGATGCAAGCGCTGGCCAATATGGCATGGACACTGCGAGGCGAAGCGCGTCCGTTGGTGGCGCTGTACGATGGAACGCTGCTCAAGTATTATTCTGATCGTGAAGTGACCGATGCGCGCCAGATCATGTCGGACTATCATGGCGCGTTGGTTCATCTGCATGATACGCAGGCGCTTCTGGCAGGTTACATCGACGCCACACGCAGCCGGGTTGTGATAAGTTTG
>JACMMD010000225.1 GCA_014379235.1 Anaerolineae bacterium | reverse complement strand
GATGAAGATGCTGCTGTCTTCGTTGCTCAACGCCGAACCCTGCTCTTCCATCACGCCGACGATAGTGAAAACAAAGTCGTTGATGCGGATAGTCTGGCCAACGGGGTCAAATTCTTTGTCGCCCCACAAATCTTCAACGATCTGTACGCCAAGCACAGCCACCCGCGATGCATCTTGCACGTCGTCTTCAGTGATGAACTGCCCATCGTTGCGCGGATACCAGACGCGCACCTCGGTGAAGTTCGGCGTCACGCCGCTAACGCCATAGGTGCCGCTTTCCGGGCCGGAGGATACACTCGCCTGTACGCCATAACTGAGCGCAACCTGCGCGATGCTTGGCGCAATACCGGGAGTCGTCAAGCGCTGCGCCTCCAACGTCGTCAGCGGCTCAATGCGATCTCGCGTCGCGCTTTCGGGCGAGGCTGAAGTCACAAATAAAATGTTCGCACCAAGCTGCTCGAACTCCGACGCGATGAAGTTTTCCACACCGCGTCCCAAACTGATAAGGCTGATAACCGCACCTACGCCGATCATGATGCCAAGCGTCGTCAGCACGGCACGCAGTCGGTTGGACGCCAAACCGCTTAACGCGATGCGAAAGCTCTCTGCAAGGTTCATTTAGTAGTGTCCGTTTGCGAACAATGCTGCTGTAGGGGCGGGTCTCAGACCCGCCCTACGACTAATCGGTTACTAGGTGTACTCGTGCTGCTCGCCGCCGTAGTACGTCTCGCGGAAAATATCCGCCAGCGCTTCGGCCTCGGATGGCCGCTCGGACTCACCCGCGACCAATGGCTTGGGCACCATCTGGTCAGCCACAACCTTCCCATCGCGCAGCATCACCAGCCGTTTCGTATGGCGTGCTGTCCAGGGGTCATGCGTCACGAAGATTACCGTGATGCCCTGCTCCTCGTTCAAGCGCTGGAAAATCTGCATCACTTCTGTACCACTGCGCGAGTCGAGGTTACCAGTCGCTTCGTCTGCGAGGATCATGGCCGGCTCAGTCACCAGCGCCCGCGCAATGGCAACACGCTGCTGCTGACCACCCGATAGCTCACTTGGCAGATGGTCGATACGTTCGCCAAGCCCAACGGAGTTCAAAGCGGCCATCGCCCGTTTGCGACGATTCGAGTCTCCACCGTATATCAGCGGCAGTTCGACTTGTCGCAGCGCCGATGTGCGCTTGAGCAGATTGAAGCTCTGGAACACGAAGCCGATTTTCTTATTGCGGATACGTGCAAGCTGGCTCTCGCTGAGTTTGCTCACGTCTACGCCATCCAGAAAATATTCGCCCGTTGTCGGTTGGTCAAGTGCGCCGAGGATGTTCATCAACGTACTTTTGCCTGAACCCGACGGCCCCATGATCGAAACGAATTCACCCTCGAAAATTTGCAGGTCGATGCCCTTGAGGACTTGCAGTTCAAGTTCGCCCATCTGGTAAGTCTTGTTGATGTTGCGTATGTCGATGACGGCTTTGCGCCCCTGTGCATCGCGGGGCGCTTCATATTTGCCGTTACGCCGAAACCATGATGGCATTTTACGCTCCGCCTCCCGGTTGACTCGCATCGGGCAGGAATGATTCACGAGGCAGCAAGAACACCTGTTGACCCGGTTCTAGCCCGCTAATGACCTCGCTGAACGTATCGTTCCGCAAGCCCAATTCCACTTCGACCTCTTCGTACAAGCCTTCTTCACCAATGACGGTTACGTAAGCTTGGCCCGTCGTGCGATCAATGCGAATGAATCGGTTACGTACCATCAGCACGTTATCGAGTTCGCTGACGACAATCGTGGCTGTCGCCGTCATACCGGAGCGCACCGCCGCCAGCGTTGGGTCGAGCGTGACACGCGCTGTATAGGTGACAACCTGCCCGACCTGCGTCGGTGTCAGCGCAACCCGTGTAATCGTGCCGACTATATTGGCTTCCGGTAGTGCATCAAGGCTTAATTGAACCGTCTGCCCGACCTGAATATCCACGATGTCGGTCTCATCGACTGCCAAATCAACATAGTAGCTAGTGGTATCCATCAACTGAAAGCCCGCCCCGGCGGGCGGAAGCTCACCGATGACGAGGTTGTTTTCCACGATCACGCCATCGAATGGCGCGGTCAACTCGGCTTGAGCGAGTGTCACTTCTGCGGCTTCCATGCTCAAATGCGCCAGCTCAAGGTTGACCTCTGCTATGCGCCGCTCGATTTCGTCCGGCCCATTCTGCAAACGGTCTATCTGGATTTGTGCCTGCACGATAGACGCGCTGGCAGAGGCAAGCTGCCCATAATTCGGCGGCTGATTCTGTACGTTGGCGAGATTGGTCTCGGCAATGGTTATATCATATTCGGCCTGCTGCACACGCGACTCCGCTTGAAGATTCTGCGCGCCTGCGTCATTGGTATCCGAGTCGCGGAATTCTCCCGGCGTATCAACCGTTGCATCACGTTGTAACTGCTGCTGCCAGAGAGCGTTACGCGCCGCTTCAAGCTGAACCTCCGCGATGTTGATTTCCTCAGCAGTCGCGCCGCCGGAAGCCGCGCCAGCCTGTGCCTGTGCCGCAGCCAGAGCCGCTTCTGCAACGGCGACATCGACATCACGCGGTGGCGCGACTATTTCGTCATAAGCCACCTGCTGCTGCTGCATACCGATTTCCGCATTCCGCAGCGAGATTTCGAGGTCAAATGTATCCAAACGCGCCAGCACATCACCTTCGTGTACTGACTGCCCTTCCTGCACCAACACCTCGCGCACTGGAGCGATGATCGCAAAATTCAAGGGTGTCTGACGGTTCGGTAGAATCGTCCCTGTGGCGCTGACCGTCACCGACAAATCATCGACTTCGGCCACCGACTCGTCAATGATCTCCGCCGACAACGCCTGAGCGTTCATCGCGGCTTGTGCAGCCGGATCGGGCGCGGCAATGATGCCTGCGCGTGAAAGGCCGATGTACCCGCCTACGATTAGGCCGAGCAGCACCGCCGAAAATCTCTTAATAAAGCGCCCCACCGTTAGCCTCCAAACAACGAAAACGATTCGCCAGCGAGATCAACTGCAATGATGTCGCCTTCACGCAGACCGGAAACAATCTCGCTGTTATCCAAGCCGCGCAGCCCTAAACGGACTTGCACTTCTTCCAACGAGCCATCCGGCTGCAATAGATTGATATAGCCGACGTTGCCAGTCCGCTCAAGGCGGATAAACAGGTTCGGCACAATAAGCACATTTTCGCGCTGGTCTGCCACAACCAGCGCTTCCGCCGTCATACCGGGACGGATACGCGGATCAGTATCTTCCAGCGTAACGCGCACGTTATAGCTCACAATGCCACTGCCATCATCAAAACCGAGCAGCGAAATCATGTCCAACTGCGCGCGCAGTTCGATGTCATCCAGCGCGTCCAACGACACCCGCGCCTGCATCCCTTCCGTGACCGCTTGAATATCAATCTCGTCAATGTCGGCATCGATGTACAACGGGTCAATGTCGGTTTGCTCCACAACGGGCACGCCCGCCGTCACCAACTGGCCATCTTCAACATTGACGGCTGACACAACGCCGTCGATTTCCGCCTTCAGGATGGTACGGTTGTAGGCGGTTTCCGCTTGCTCTAGTTGATATTCAGACTGCTGAATGGCGATTTCGGCGCGCTCCACTGAGAAGGCATCCGCACCCGCCGCGATGCGATCTAGTTCGCGCTGCGCTTGCACGACATTGGCATAAGATGCGTAGAGATCGTCAGGGTCGCGTGTCTGTAACTGCTCAAGCTGAAGCTGTGCTGTCGCCAGATTGAAGGATGCCTGTCCGATCTGAGCATTTAGTTCGGCGAACGAGCGCTCGTTGAGGCCGCCCGCGATGCGCCGCGCTTCTTCCGCGAGTTCCAATGCTTCCCGCGATTGCTGGACGCGCAGTTCCGCCGCCTGAATATCTTCCTGCGTCACAGCCTCATCGATGCTGCGGTAGTTGCCCCACGCCGCATTGATCTGCGCTTCCGCGACACGAATATCGCGCTCATCTACAACCGTCAAATCATCGAGGCGTAACTGGGCCAGTTCCAAATTCCCAAGCGCTTGATCGTAGGACACGCGCTCGGCTTCGTTTTCTAGGCGCACGAGTTCATCACCGGCGAGAACATAATCACCTTCTGTGACCATCAAATCAGCGACACGTCCGCCCGACAAAAAGCTCAGGCCGATCACTGCGTCAGCTTCAACCGCGCCTAATGCAGAAACGGTGACTTCGACCCGTCCGCGCCCTACTGTGTGAAGCTGCAAACTTTCGAGGCGCGTCTGTTCTGTCTGAGCCTGTACAACCACATCATTGGCGCGGCTGGACAACATCGCAATCGGCAGCCCTACCGTTGCTATCGTCAATACAACTAAACTACGTCGAACACCCATAGATTTCTAAACCCTAGCCTGTGCCATCCGCATAAAAACAATGATAAAGCCCAAATGCCATTTATAATATGTACATACGTTCACAAATGGGAAAAGTTGCATTGGTTTATTCTGACAGGTTCTCACCACCGCGAAGTTAACGGCGATTAAATTGGAGACTGAGAAGCGCGCCTAGCGTGAAAAACCTAGCAATGGTAACATTGAAATGCTTTTTATTTCACAAACGAATGACTAGTCAGCAACCGCCTTTCGAGGAGTCGCACGGCTTATGCCCTCAAATGTCCCGAACATTCCCGACATCGTTATCGGACGACTGCCAATTTACCTGCGGGCGCTCACCCGTCTGCAACAAGAGGGACACGAGGTTACGTCGTCTCATGAACTGGGACGACGGCTCGGTATAAGCTCGGCGCAAATCCGAAAAGACCTTTCCCACTTTGGCGGTTTCGGCAAGCAAGGCACGGGTTATCGTATCGCCTATCTGCGCGAACAGCTTGAGCAGGTGCTGAAAGTCAACCGCGAGTGGGAAGTCGCCCTCGTTGGCGCAGGGGATCTTGGCCGTGCTGTCGCCCATTACAAAGGCTTCACAGATCGCGGCTTCCGTATTAGCTGTGTCTTTGATGCCGCTCCCAACAAAGTCGGCAAGTCTGTCGGTGATTTGAAAATTATGCCGATGGAAGACGCACCCAAGATTGTTGCTGAACGTGGCATCAAACTGGCTATGATTGCTGTTCCGGCGGAAAACGCGCAGGAAGTGGCCGATCTGCTCATCGCGGCTGGAATTCGCGCTATCTTAAATTACGCGCCGATCAGCCTGAAAGTCCCTGATGATGTCCGTGTGCAGTATATCGACCCGGTGGTTCATATGCAGCGCATGACCTTCTACCTCGACTAACGCAGCTAGTCCCGATTCATACGGCTCAAAATAGCCGGATCATCCAGCGCCCGCCCCGCCCCAACCGCGACGGCGATGAGCGCGTTATCAGCGCGGTAAACAGGCACTTTGGTTTCGTTCGTCAAGAACTGATCCATGCCACGCAGCAGTGCGCCGCCGCCTGTCAGCACAATGCCGCGATCAATGATGTCCGACGCCAATTCCGGCGGCGTGTTCGACAGCACCGTTTTTACCACCTGTGCGATTTGTGCCAGTGGTTCGGCCAGCGCTTCGATAACTTCGCCCGTGCTGATACTGATCGTGCGCGGCAGGCCGCTCACGTTGTCACGCCCTTGAATTTCCATCGACAGTTCCGTGCCGATGTCCACCGCCGCACCGACTTGAATTTTCACCGCTTCGGCAGTCGGTTGGCCGATGGCTAGATTGTACTTACGGCGCACATAGCTGATGATCGCGTCGTCCTGTTTGAGGCCGCCTGTGCGTCCGCTTTCAGCGCGAACGATGTTGTTCATGGTGACGACAGCCGCTTCGGTGATGCCGCCGCCGATATTAACGACCATATCCCCGGCAGGTGTCCCGACTGGTAAGCCCGCCCCAATCGCGGCGGCTAACGGCTCCCAGATGAGATAGGCCTCACGAGCGCCTGCGGCAACCGCCGCCTCATGCACAGCGCGCTTTTCGACACTGGTGACGCCATATGGAACCGAGATCATGACTGTCGGCTTGACGAGACGGATGCGGCCAGCGACTTTGTTGAAGAAGTAGCGCAGCATCGCCTCTGTCACTTCATAATCCGCGATCACGCCATCACGCAAGGGACGGACGATTTGAATATCCTCTTCGTCTACCTTGCCGAGCATCTCACGGGCGGGTTGACCGATTTCTACAATGCGCTCATCTTCCACTGTCAGTGCCACCAGCGATGGCTCTTGCAGTACAATCTGGTCGCCCTCGTAGATCAGCACGTTCACCGTGCCGAGGTCTACCCCTAATCGTTTGTCGAATAAGCCCATATCGGTCTCAATTCCAACGTCAACAACGGCGAAAATAGTTTTCAGTCATAAGTTTTCAGTTATCAGTAAACATTGAGACTGGCTCGAATAAGGTTTTACTGACAACTGATTACTGACAACTACTATTGCAAACGGCATCGCCCGAACGGCAGCGGTATTTCTCGCTCCGTTCGGGCGATCTATTTACCGCTTGATCTATAACGACTACTCGCGCTCGTCCTGCTCCATGATTCGCATCACCGGCCCGCGATTCTGTATACTGCGCGTAATCTTCGCCGCGACATCCGCCCGACGTAACGCCAGCGTCGCTTCACGGTTAATCGTTCCCGGTACGCCCTCTTCGACCATCTTCTGGGCGCTCTGGCGGGCCGCTTCGACAGCTTCCATGTTGAGGTCGAACGACGACTCGGCCAAGTCCGCTAAGACGACCACTTTATCAGGGCGAATATCCACCACGCCGCCGTAGATGGCGAAGCGTTCTTCCGCGCCTTTCTTGCGGACGATGAGTTCGCCAAAGCCGAGCGTCGTCAGTACAGGGGCATGATGTGGCAGTATGCCCATCTCACCTTCCACGCCGGGGATCACCACCATATCCGCTTCCGGCTCGTCGAACACTTTACGTTCTTGAGAGACTATTTCTACGTGAATAGG
>JACMMD010000224.1 GCA_014379235.1 Anaerolineae bacterium | reverse complement strand
CCCTTCCCCGCAAGCAGGGAAGGGGAGCAAAGTCCCTCTCCGCTTGCGGGGAGGGATTTAGGGAGGGGTTAAAACCTCTACACCTTCGCGGTTTCTGTCGTTTCTTCCAACTCCGCCGGGTCTATCGGCGCACGAGAATACAACTGCGTCAGCCCCAACAGCCGTTCACGAATCGGATTGTCCAACTCTTTCGCCTCGAAGCGCCACGACCAATTGCCCGCGCTGCGTCCCGGCGTATTCATGCGCGTATCCGCGCCGTAGCCCAGCACATCTTGCAGTGGAATGATGAACGTATGCGCTACCGACATCATGCCCAGTCGAATCAGTTCCCAATGCGGCTCGGTGATGGATTTCTCGTTGCGGTTCAGATAGCCGCACATACACTGCCGCGAGTATTCATCCGCTTCGCCGCTTCGCCACCAACCGAGGGTCGTATTGTTGTCGTGCGTCCCTGTATAAACGACGCAGTTGGGCATGTAGTGATGCGGTAGAAACGGGTTTTCGCCGCAGGGCGTGTCGAAGGCGAACTGTAGAATCTTCATTCCCGGCAAGCCGAAGCCATCGCGCAGTTCTTCGACCCCCGGTGTAATCACGCCCAAATCTTCCGCGATGATTGGCAGTTCACCGAGCGCATCTTTGACCGCGTTGAATAAGTCAGCGCCGGGGCCGGGAACCCAACGGCCATTGATGGCGGTATCTTCGGTGGCGGGTACTTCCCAATAAGCCTCGAAGCCGCGAAAGTGGTCGATACGCGCCACATCCACCAGTTGCAGCGCGGCGCGAAAACGGCTGATCCACCAGCGATAGTTCTGGTTCTTCATCACATCCCAGCGATACAACGGGTTGCCCCAACGCTGTCCGGTCTCGCTGAAATAATCCGGCGGCACGCCTGCGATCACGGTTGGCAGTCCGGTCTCGTCCAGATAGAACAGGTCGCGGTTAGCCCATACATCGCTGCTGTCGCCCGCGACAAAAATGGGAATATCACCGACGAGGCGAATGCCTTTCGCGTTGGCATAGGCTTTGAGGTCGAGCCAGTGTTGAGCGAATAACCACTGCCGGAAGCGATGCTCATTGATGCGCCGCTGGTGGGTTTTGCGCGCCTCGATCAGAGCGTCGGGGTCACTCAGGGCTTCGCCTGCGGGCCACTCGACCCACGGCTTACCGCCGTTGCCATCTTTCAGCGCCGCGAACAGCGCGAAATCTTCCAGCCAGATCGTATTATCAGCGGCCCATGCTGCGAAGGCCGCGTGTTGGTCGCGGTCATTTTGCGCGTCGAAGCGTTCGTATGCCAGCGACAGCAAGGCATCGTGGTATTGAATGACCGGCCCGAAATCGACCTGATATGCAGGGAAATTGGGTACGTCGGCTAAGTCCTCGTTGGTCAGCCAGCCCGAACCGACGAGCTTATCGAGGCTGATGAGCAGCGGATTGCCCGCGAACGCTGATAACGCTTGATAGGGTGAATCGCCAAAGCTGGTGGGGCCGAGCGGGAGCACCTGCCAGATGGTTTGTCCGGTGGCTTCGAGATAATCGGCAAAGCGGTAGGCCCATTCGCCAAGGTCACCGATGCCGTAGCGCCCCGGTAGTGAAGTTGGATGGAGTAAGATTCCGCTAGAACGGGGGAATATCATAAGGGTTAGTCCTCGCAATTGTTTGGTACGGGCAAATCATGATTTGCCCCTACGAGAGATTGTCCCCATTGTAACCTGATTGCCGGAACTAATAAATTATGAGGCTGTGGCTTTTTGCACAAAACTAACGGCGACCTGTCGCGCTTGATGCACACAATCGGGGATGCCGACACCGCGATAGGCGCTGCCCGCGACGTAAATATTCGGGGGAAGGGCAGCTTCGATGTCCGCGACACGCTCCAAATGCCCGACTTCGTACTGCGGATTGGCGTTCGTCCAGCGATAAATACGCTGGAAAAGTGGCGCGGCAGTGATGTCCAACAGCGCCTTTAACTCGGAACGCACGATCACCAGCAGCCCACTGTCGTCGATGGTCAGCATTTCGGGGCGTCTCGCTCCGCCGAAGAACACGCGAATTAGCGCGTGATTTTCGGGTGCGCGGTGGTCGAACTTGGTCGAACTCCACGTCATCGCGTTGATCGGACGGCCTTCGCTGGCGGGAATCAGCAAACCAAAGCCGTCAAGTGGACGCGGCACATCGGCAAGGCGGTAAGCCAGCGAGATCGAACCTGTACTGTTGTACGGTATCTGGTTGAGTTCGGCGGCAGATTTTGGCGCGAGATCGCGCAGCAGTTTGGCGGCGGTAAAGGCGGGCGTTGTCAGGATAATGGCGCTGGCGCTAATTGGCGCGGCGTTCGCTAATGTGATCTGATACGTCCCATCCGCAGCCTGCTTGATCTGACGCACTGTGCAGTTCAAGCGTAAATCGCCCGTGAGTTTGGCCGCCAGCGCATCGGTCAGTTCCACCGTACCGCCGCGAAACGACATAAACATCGATGTTTGTGGCGATGATGCGGGCGACGCATGCGTCGCCCCTACAGCTCTGGCCGCGCGTATCAGACTGCCGTGCTGCTGTTCGGTCACGCGCAGGCGCGGGAAAGTGGCCATGATGCTCAGGTGTTCGACATCGCCGCTGTAGATGCCAGCCAACAGCGGCGCGCCAATTTTGTCGAGCATCTCCGCGCCGAAACGCCGCCGCATGAAATTGGCCAGCGTTTCGTCGTCATCGTCGGTTCTCGCTGGAATGTATGGCTCATAGAGTGCCCGAAATTT
>JACMMD010000223.1 GCA_014379235.1 Anaerolineae bacterium | reverse complement strand
CCGCGCTCTCGCTGCGAGAGCATATGACCTACGTGATCTTATTCCCGGCGTTCACCGCTGGCCCCATTGATCGCGCTGAACGCTTCGTCAAAGATGATCGCGCTTTGCCCGAAACCGCGCTGTTGACTGCCCCGCGTATCGCACTCGGCGGCGGGCGAATCGCGCTTGGACTGTTCAAAAAGTTTGTCATCGCGGACAGCCTCGCGCTGCTGGCCCTCAACGCCGCTAACGCCGAACAAGCGACTTCGACGTTCGGGCTGTGGTTGCTACTGTATGCCTACGCCTTCCGCCTGTACTTCGACTTCAGCGGCTATACCGACATCGCGCTCGGCATCGGCATCCTCTACGGCGTGACGCTGCCGGAGAACTTTGATCGCCCCTACCTCAAGCCCAACCTCACCGCCTTCTGGCAAAGCTGGCATATCACGCTCGGCAATTGGGCGCGCTTCTACGTATTCTCGCCGTTCTCGCGCTGGCTGTTGACCCGCCCGCTTAGGCCTTCGCCGCTGCTGATCGTACTGCTGGCGCAGTTAGCGACGATGATCGTCATCGGCTTGTGGCACGGGTTCACGCTGACATTTTTACTGTGGGGCATATGGCACGCGCTAGGCTTGTTCGCGCATAAAGTGTGGACAGACCGCACCCGCAAATGGTACGCGGGTCTGAAAGATCGCCCGCGCCGCAAACAGGCATGGACAATCGTGGGTATGCTGCTGACGTTTCATTTCGTGCTGCTGGGTTGGGTGTGGTTTGCGCTGCCCGATGCGGGACTCGCGGCGCGAACATTTCTCCGCCTATTCGGACTTGGTTGAACTCAACCGCTGTACCCTAAATCCTCGCATAAAATAAGAACTTGTGTTCTAATTACTCTATCGCTTTAGAACATGATAGGTATCTAAGATGGCTAGACGTTCGCGCAAAAACGAATCACTCACCGTTGCCCCCAATACGTTGCTAGGGGGATTACTTGGTGTTTCTGGCAGTTCACGCCGCAAGCGCAGTGTGGCGCAGGATTTGCTGCTGTCGCAAGACTCGCCCCTGCTTGGTGAGACGCTCTCGCGCATGTGGAATGATCGCGTGGGCGGAATGGTGCTGTATGCGCTTGGCGTTCGCAGCGCGCCAGAGTCCGAATCCCCCGCCAATGATAAGCCGCGCACATCTCGCCACCGTTCCAGCCGGAAATAGCGCCATTCGCGGCACCGGAATACAATAATCGCTGTCAAAAAGGAGAACGAGACAATGGCCAAAGAGGAAACTCAGGCTCCAGCCCTTCCCGCAAAAAACGACAGCGACAACCCTGCCCTGCTGCAAATCATGATCGCTGAGTACAACGTCTTACAGGCCGGACGCTCCGGCACCATCTACGACGCGCATGGCCGCGTCAACCTCTATATCGGTTCGATTTCCAGCGTCGTCGTGGCGCTGGCGTTTATCGGACAGGTCTCAGAGATCGGGCAAGCGTTTTTCGTTTTCGCGCTGGTGCTGCTGCTGCCGCTGATGTTTATGGGTCTGGTCACGTTCATGCGGCTGCTGAACATCGGTGTCGCGGACATGATCTACACACGCGGCATGTATCGCATTCGCCACTTCTACACCGAAGTCCAGCCGGAAGCCGAGCGTTATTTCATCCTCGGCACGCACGACGATATGGCCGGCATCTTTGAAGAATACGGCGATAGTCATGGTAGCCTGCCCGGATGGGTTTATATGATGTTCAGCACGTCCGGCATGGTCGGCACGATGAACAGCCTGCTCCTCGGCGCATTCGCCGCGATCCTGATGTATGTGCTGTTCGCGGCAGCACCGTTGATCTGTATCGTGATCGGCGCAGTGGTCTTCGCCATCGCTGTGTATCTGCATCTGCGTTATCAGGATGCCCATTGGAAGATACGCGACAAACATCTCAAAGTGCTGTTCCCGACGCCGCAGTCAAAAGCGTCTGAACTCAATTGACCTTTATGCTGTCAAAAATGCAACAACTTACCGCAGGGGAACAGAGAAGCAGAGGCGCAGAGAAAAACAAATTAAGTTTTCCCTGCATCTCTGCACCTCTGCCACTCTGCGGTAAGCATTTCCGAGTTTGCTATGACAACTGAGCAAACGAACTGGCGCTATTTAGGGCGCATCGTGGTTAAGGCGGCGCTGCTGTTCGTGCTGGCGAATGTGCTTTTTGCCCTGCTCGACCCTCTGCCCGCGCTCGGACGGGTATCGCTGTATAACACGCTGCTGATGGGGCGCGCCCGCTTGCCCTATGGCGAAAACCCCGCCGACTCGTACAACCTGAGCCTGAACTCGCTCGATGCCATGTTCGCCTCGCATGAGGTTTCACGCCCTAAAGCCGCTGACGAATACCGCGTTCTACTGATTGGCGAGTCGAGCGTGTGGGGCTTCCTGCTGCGACCCGATGAGACCTTAGCCGCGAACATCAACGCGGGTGATTACACCGTCGATGGTCGAAACGTGCGCGCCTATAACATCGGACATCCGATTTTCTCGCTGACCAAAGACCTGCTCTTGCTCGACACCGCCATGCAGTTTCAGCCCGATTTAGTCGTGTGGATGGTCACGCTCGAATCGTTGCCGCGTGAACAACAGCTATTCCCGCCGCTGGTGCAGAACAATGCCGACGCCGTGCGCCGCTTGATCGCCGACTATAACCTTAACTTCGACCCGCAGGACGAACGTTTCGTAGACCGTTCATTCATCGAGCGCACGATTGTTGGCCGCCGCCGCGAGCTTGCCGACTGGCTGCGTTTGCAGCTTTACGGCGTAGCGTGGTCAGCAACCGGAATCGACCAGCATTACCCCGCCGAGTTCGACCCGCGTCAGGAGGATTTCGAGGCCGATGTAAGCTGGCACAATCTGAATGAGCCGCAGCCCTTGAATGAGGATGTTCTCACGCTGGATGTGCTGGCGGCTGGAATCGAGCGCGTAGGCGCTACGCCGATTGTGATCGTCAACGAGCCAATGTTCGTCAGTTCGGGCGAGAACAGCGACCT
>JACMMD010000018.1 GCA_014379235.1 Anaerolineae bacterium | reverse complement strand
TTGTGATAAAACCGTAGAGGCGGTCAACAAATGCGATTCCAACATCGCTGCCATAGCGGATTCCCAGCCGAATCATGAGTTCAGCTAAACCCATCGTGCCCAAGCCAATCCCACGTTCACTCAACTGCTGTTGAACATGCGCGTCGAAGAAGTAAGGGTTGATGTCCACCACATTATCGAGGAAACGCACGGCATAGCGAACTGCTTCGCGCAGTTCGTCCCAGCTCACATCCTGTGTTTCGCTCTCATAAAACTTAGCGAGATTCAGCGCGCCGAGATTGCATACACCGTTCGCCGGCAAATTTTGTTCACCACATGGATTAACTCCGACGATTGGGGCAAAGTACCAACCATTGGTCATCTTATTGCAGCGCTCTAGGAACAGCAAACCCGGTTCAGCGCTGGCCCACGCGCTTTCGATGATGGTATTCCAGAGTTCACGCGCCTTTACTGTGCGATAAATGTTCGTCTTACGACCCGCCGCTTCCCATGCGTCGATGTCGCCATCCCATAGATTATCGTAGTCAGGGTCAGTAGTATCGGGAAAACGCAAACTCCAGTCGCCGTCGTTCTTAACTGCTTCCATGAACGAGTCAGACACCGCAACGCTGATATTGGCGTTCGTGATTTGTCCGGCGGTACGCTTGCTGTTGATGAATTCGAAGATGTCAGGATGCCAGTCAGAAAGGAGCAGCATCAGCGCGCCGCGCCGACTGTTGTGCGTCACCAAACCGTTAGCGAGATAAGTGTGGTTATCATCCACTTCGAGGTCGAGAGTCACGGATTGCCCCGCAGACTCAACGCTATCGACAAATACAAACCATGTGTCGTTGATCGGCCGCGCATGTTCGGCAAAAGCCACATGGTTTTCGCTCAAACTGGCATAAGCGGACAACGTAAGATTACGCTCTCCGCGTGTATAGCGTGACAGTTTGCGACGGAGCGGAGCATCCACCGATTTCGTTCGCAGCCCTCTAGCCCGGTGGTCAATCTGAGGCAGCACCGTCGCCGTCAAGACAGGCTCAACCCAATATTCAGCGTGAGGCAGCACATAGGTATGCTCCCTACCCATATCCGGCTCAAAACCTAAAGCCGACGCAAAGCGTGAACGTGAATCACAGCCGATGTTTGCGCGCCAGCTTTCCAGCCCTCTGAACGAATGAACGCGCAGTCGCCAGCTTGGCTTATCGCCGTAACGATCTACAGCATAAGGAGTGCGCTCAACCTTCACCGGGCAACCAAGCCCAATGAGCAGTGCCGCGCACTCATCAATCAAGCGCTTCGATATGCTTGATAATGCGGGGTAATGATGAGAGAGACCGCCATCCGCCTCAAACAGACCTCGCAAGAATGCGCCTACAACTTCGCGTGGGCTTTTGCGAATCAAACGTGGCACGGATACGCTGTCGCTGCCTGCCTTATCAAGACCGTTCAGCATGAGAAATTCTTTGACGACGCGATTGCTGATAACGAATGTAACAGAAGCATCTTCAGGCTTCTGCTGCACACGCACATTCACGCCTTTGAAAAGACGCTCTAACAATGCGGGCATTTCTTGCATCAAGTAGCTTGAATGCGCGACGGAAGCGCCTAAACGCCAGTCGCCATCCTTCTTGGTCATGAAGCCGTCGCCCATAAAATAGCCGAGGAAAAACGCCAATTCCTCGTCTAACACCGACGGTAGCTGGACTTCATCCTGATTGTGATGTTGATAGGTCGGATGTTTGAGGGCCTGCAACTTACCCTGATGCTGGTTCAGCTTGACCATAATGGCATCGCCTGTTTGCAGTTCGTCAAGCTGCCGCCATTCCGGGCCGCTGCTGGTCATCACCTTGACCTTGTGGTTAGGCGTACCCGTGATGCTCAAACCCATATCCGTCTGAACGCGCAGTACATCGGCAACGCCGTTATTGTAGACTTGCCGTGAGGTACGCTGCCCTTCATCGGTCATGATATTTAGGGTCTGCTCTTGCCAACCCTTATCCGAATGCCGCACAATTTCATCTAACCGCAGCAGTCCGTCCTCAGTGAAAACCAGTGTATCCGGCGTTAGACAGCCGCCCTGTTCGATAAGTCCGGTGACAAAACTGTAGAGCGCGCCCCATGAAACGGAGCCGCTCGAACGTCCATTGACGCCGCGAACATAACCATGACGCGGACGCAGGCTGGACAGCGTAATACCCACGCCGCCGCCGCGAGACATAATCTCGGTCATTTCGCTTAGAGTCTTGAGAATTCCCCCGCGTGAGTCATGCGGAAGTGATAATACATAGCAGTTATAATAACTGAGCTTTTGCTCGGTTCCCGCAG
>JACMMD010000222.1 GCA_014379235.1 Anaerolineae bacterium | reverse complement strand
GACGAGCGGCGAAACGCTTGGCTCACTGGCGCTCACCGAACCGAACGCTGGCTCTGACCTGACGGGTGGCGTGACCACCAGCGCCGCCCGCGATGGTGATGAATGGGTAATCGACGGCGCGAAGGCGTGGATCACCAACCCGAAGTATGCGCCAGTCATCATCACGCTGCTGCGAACCGCTCAAGGTGGCGGCTCAAGCGATTTCAGTATGATGCTGGTCGATAGCGACGCTGCCGGACTGACGCTTCACCCGCCGGAAAAGAAGATGGGCCTCAAAGGTTCGCCGACACAGATGATTACCTACGACGGCGTTCGCGTTCCGGTTGATGCGCTGCTCGGTGATGAAGGCAAAGGCTACTATCAGACGCTGCAAACGCTCGATGCCGGACGCATCAGCATCGGCGCATTGAGCATTGGACTAGCACAAGCGGCCTTTGAAGAGGGCGTTAAATATGCCAAGCAGCGCCGTGCCTTTGGTGTGCCGATTGCCGAGCATCAAGCGATTCAGTGGATGATCGCCGATGCCGCACTCGAAATCGAAGCGGCGCGACTGCTGGTGCATAAAGCGGCATGGCTCAAAGACAACGGCAAAGACTTCACCAAGATGGCCGCGATGGCCAAGCTGTTCGCCAGTGAAATCGCCGAGAAAATCTGCCGCAACGCCATCCAGATTCACGGCGCTTATGGCTACAGCCGCGAGTTCCCCGTCGAACGCATCTACCGCGACCAGCGCTTGATGACCATCGGTGAAGGCACAAGCGAGATTCAGCGCATCGTCATTGCGCGCCGTGTCTTGAAAGAGTTCAATTAGCGTGCGTTTTTTTAAGACGTGGCGCTGGCGTTCGCTTTACCATCAACCATTCGTGAGACGTTTTCGATGAGGTCGCTGCGCTGGAAGGGCTTGAGCATGTAGTTGTTCGCGCCTGCGAGAAGCGCCTGTTCGCGTAGTTCGTGTTTATCACTGTGCGCGGTAACCACAAGAATCGGTGTATTGAAACGCCGACGAATCATACTAATCAGTTCGAGGCCGCTCATACCCGGCATCAGTAAATCCACGATGATGACCTCAGGCTGCTCGGTCTCCAGATGGCGCAGCGCGTCCATGCCGTTGGCATAAGCTGACACACTGAAGCCTTTTTGTTCAAGGTTGACCTTCACCAGCACCCTTGTATTCAGATCGTCATCAACTACTATCACATTGCGAGACATAAGTTACTCCGATTTGCGAACCGCATATAGGGAGTTGTCGCGCCTATCTCAGCGTTTTCTATCTTTACGCCCAACACCAACCATTAACGAATTTACCATAACACAACTTATCGCAACCATTGCCAAATAAAATCTAAATAAAATCCGCACTTATGCTTTTCTAACAGTTAATATTACTTCATATATTGTAATGTCTCGACTTCTAGATGATCTCAGCCACATGGTGGATGACAAGCCCACAAAACGATTGTTATAATAATCACAATCAAAACCATCTGTGGACGCTGTACAATAGGTTCTAGTGACCACGTTACGCAGCATAAAGGGACGATCATGAGCAATCCCACTCCTCCCGGCCCCAAAGGCAAACCAATCATCGGCGTCGCGCCGGAATTCCAGCGCGATATTCTCGGCGTTATGGTCAATACCGCCCGCGATTACGGTGACATCGCCGTGATTCCGTTCGGGCCATTCCGCCTGTGGTTGTTGAGCAATCCCGATCTATTTCATCAAGTCTTAGTGAGTGACTCGGCCAAGTTCAAGAAGTCCACCCGCCAGCGCAATGCCTTGGGCGACATCATCGGCAACGGAATCTTCCTCAGCGAAGGCGACTTTTGGAAGCGCCAGCGCCGCCTCGTCGCGCCGGCCTTTCATACCAAGCGCATCGGCGCATATGCCGACGTGATGGTCAACCGTACACAGCAAATGTTGGAAGCGTGGCGCTCCGGCGAAACACGCAACGTGGACAGCGATATGACCGCCCTCACCATGAACATCATCTCCGAGACGATGTTTGGCTCGGATGTATCCGAAGGCACAGCTCAAATCTCCGACCTGCTCAATGTCGGGCGAAAGCTGCTCGGCACGCGTTTCAAGGCAGTCATTCTGAAACCGATGTGGCTGCCAACGCCCACCCATCGACAGTGGAAACGCGCCCAACCGCAGTTGAACGCCGTGATTCAGAGCTTCATCGACGAACGGCGCAAGACGGGCGAAGATCGCGGCGATCTGCTGTCGATGCTGCTGTTGGCGCAGGATGAAGACGGCTCGGTGATGACCGATAAGCAGGTGTTTGACGAAGCCGTGACGATCTTCGGCGCAGGTCATGAGACTACCGCCGCCGCCCTATCGTGGGCGTTCTATCTGATCGCCACGCATCCCGAAATCGCGGACAAGCTGTATGCCGAAGTGGACGCAGCAATCGGTGATCGTCCGGCGACGTTAGCCGATTTGCCGAACTTGAAATACGCCGAGATGATCTTCAAGGAGACGATGCGCCTGTATCCGCCCGCCTTCGCCTCGACCCGCGAACCGATTGAAGACGTGCAGATCGGTGAGTACACGGTCAAGAAGGGCGCGCCCGTCATGTTGAACTTCTACGGCGTTCAGCGTGACCCACGTTTCTGGAATGACCCTGACAAATTCAACCCGGAACGCTTCAGCCCGGAGAACGAAAAGAGTATTCCCAAACACGCCTATATCCCCTTTGGCGCGGGGCCACGAGTTTGCATCGGCAACGGCTTCGCTATCATGGAAGCGACGCTGGTGCTGGCCACTATCGCGCAGCACTTCCGCTTCGAACTCGCAGCCGATCATGGGCAGCAAGGACTACCGGATACCGCCTTTACGCTGCGTCCTCAAGGCGGTGTGTGGTTGAAGCTGACTCAGCGCGAACCCGCTCGCCAACCCGAAATGGCCTAAATAAACAGCATAGGGGCAGGTCTGAGAGCGTGTTGAATAAGTCGTACTGCTGCCTGACACCCTCACCCTAAATCCCTCTCCCATAAAGGGCGAGGGACTTCCAGAGGCTGCCTTTCCCCTTCGCCCCTTGTGGGAGAAGGGGCAGGGGATGAGGGGTAAGAAGCACGATAGTAAGTTTTTCAACACCCTCTGAGACCTGCCCTACAAGTCAAATCGCATTCTCAATCCGTTAGCTTTGAGGCTGCACGTTGAACGTGACTTCTACCGCACTGTCAGTCACATTGACGGACTGCACAGTGACAGCGCGATTCTCACGATTGGCGCGGTTGGTCAGGCGTTCGCTGATGCGCTGGTTGATGTTGGTGATATGCTCGTCGGATACGTCAATACCTTGTATATCGGCCTGCGTAATTTGGGCCAGCAGAGCACCGTTCTCTACCGAAAGCGTGATCGTCAGACTGCCGCTCACCGTTTCGCCGCCATTGCGTGGCTCATGCGAACCCGTGACGACGATCTGCCCATTTTGCAAATCAACCTGTGGATCACGCAGCAGCGGGTTTTCGATAGCCAGCGCGTCGGCAATCGCGGCGTTGATGTCGGCTTCGGATAGGCTGGCGCTCACGTCCACGCCCCCTTCGGGGTTACGTTCGATACTCGTAACATCGGCACGGCGGCAGGCTGCCAGCGCCACGACAGCCAGTAACAGGATTAGCAAACGGGTTTTCATGGATTGTTCCTTGCCCTCAATGTGTCGATCTATGGCGGATTGTAGAAGGCAAGCGCGGCCAGAGCATTATCAATGTGTAACGAGGATGTAAACTATTATTCGGGGAAAATATCGCGTATAGGCAGCGTGAAACCCGGCAGGACATCGCCGCCGTCAAGAATGTCGTCGATGCCAAACTCCTGCACATCTTCGTCGAGAACATATACTTCAACACGTCGTTCGTCGGGGAAAACGAGCCATACCATTTTGGTGTCAAAGCGCAGGTAATCTTCTGCTTTTTGGCGCATTTCGCGCTTACTATCCGTAGGGGATTTCACCTCGACGGCTAAATCCGGTGGGCCTTGAACTTGACGCTCCGGTTCATGAGGCAACCGCGCCTTCGATATGTAACCGACATCGGGCATGAATTCATGTTCAGGAGAGAGAATATAGCTGCCGTCCGCGCCAGTGACATAACCAATAGGGTCTGCGAAATTGCCGATGAAACGCCCGATCCGCATCGCTGTTTTCGACGGTGTGAAGCTGGCCACTTTTTCGACAATCTCCCCGTTGATGAGTTCCAAGAGACGGTTCTTATTCTCCGGTAGGTCGCTGAAATCGTGGAACTCAGCCAGCGTGTAGCGTTTTTCCTGAACAGCCATAACGTTCCCTCGTAACTGAATACACATATTATATTCGCTTAAGGCGCGTTCAGCGCGGCGTAAATGGTCGAGAGCAGCGCCGCATCATCGGTGTCTTGGCTCAATTCCCAGAACATCATGCCGCCAAGTCCGTGTTCGCGCACGAAATTGGCTTTCATCACGATTGAGCGCGGATCATCATAGGCGATCATCACGCCGCTATTGGCGCTGTACAGATAAGGCGACTGCGCGCTCTCATCCCAAAAGGCTTGATACTCGCTGCTGCTGAGGTAGTTTGCAACGAGGTCACGGTAATCGAACGAGCCAGACTCACCCGCTGGGCCAGTGAACGGCTGATGCAGGCCGTTGTTCGCCACCGGAACACCTTGCCAGCCATGTCCATAAAATGGCACGCCCATCACCAGCTTATTCGCCGGAATACCAAGCGCCAGCAGATCGTTGAGCGTGGTCGCGGTACTCGAAACCTCTGGCGGATTTGGCACGGAGTCATATAAGGGTGAGTTGAAACCCGTGACCTGACTCCAATTGCCGCTCATGTCATAGGTCATCACATTAATCCAATCCAGCAGGGGATGAATGCGCGCCCAATTGAGCGGCTCGTAAGCAGTACGCCCCGAACCGAGCGCAATCGTCAGCGGATGGTGAACTCCATCCTGCGAACCCTGCGCGTCAAGCTGAGTCCGCAGTTCAGCCAGCAGCAGCACGAAGTTTTCCGGGTCTTCAGGGCGCTCGATGTTGCCAGCCACGCCGCCGCCTGTCGGG